>JAGXAA010000001.1 GCA_018971765.1 Patescibacteria group bacterium | reverse complement strand
AAACTCACGACAACAAGTAACAACATCAGACATCAATCAATCACAAATAATTTCAGATTTTATTTTAGGAAAGAAAATTGAGGGTATTGCAGAAAAAATGATAACTTCTAATGAAAAATTGGCAACTTCAAACGAGAAATATTCCAAGCGAATGCTCATTCTTACAGGGGGATTGGTTTTTGTTGGTGTTGCCCAAATAATTGTTCAGTTGATACAGATTTTTATCATCAAAAATTAAATTTATTCGCTAATTAATAGTTAACCACACTATGCAATACTAATTTTTGTGCAAGTTTTCAGCCCTTCATCTCTCTCCTAATCTCCCGCTCTTCATCTCTCTTTTTTATTGTCTCTCTTTTGTCAAATTGTTTTTTGCCTCGAGCGACACCGATTTCAATTTTTATTTTGCCGCCGGCGTTATGCATCGCTAGGGCGACTATTGTTTGTCCTTTTTTCGCTTCAATCAAAGCGAGCTCGCCGATTTCTTTTTTGGTCAGAAGGATGCGCCTGTTTCTTATCGGGTCGTAAGATTCAGGCGCGTTTTTCGCCTGAAAAGCCGGAATATTCGCGCCTATGAGATACGCTTCTCCGCCTCTTATTGTGACATAAGCGCCTTCAAGCGAGCCCTGTCCTTGCTTGATGGACTTCACCTCAAAGCCGAAAAGCTCTATGCCCGCGACATATTTTTCAAGAATTTCATAATTGAAATAGGACTTTTTGTTGTTTATCAGAATCTGCATAAAATTATTTTATCATAAATACATTTAAGTTTTTTCCAACTCGTGTATAATGACAATCAATTATGGACTTATTTAATAATAATAAAAATGGGAAGAAAGCGGGGCAAGATAAGAGAGGGCGCGGGGTGAAGAAACATTCCCTCAAGAAGCCGTTTTTCGTGAATGCTATTAGCGCGATATTGATTTTCTTAGTTATTATCACTTTGTATTCAATAATCGCCGACAACACTTCATCGGTCAAAGAAATTCCGATCTCGCAAGTCGCTTCTGACATTTCCGCCGGCAGTGTGGAAAGTATCACCGTGAAAGGCGATAATTTAGAGATAAAATATGTCGGCTCGGAGGAGAAAAAAATCGCGAAGAAAGAAGATGGAACGGCGCTTTCCGACACGCTTTCCAATTACGGAGTTAAGGCGGAAAAAATCGCGGCGGTGAAAATTGAAATAAAAAATCCAAGCGGGATAGGGTATTGGATTATCAACCTCGCTCCTTTTCTCGCGCCGATTCTTTTCATATTCATCTTTATCTGGTTTTTGTCGAGGCAGGTCAAAGGCGCGGGGATGCAAGCTTTCACTTTTGGGCAGTCAAAGGCGAGAATGATTTTGCCGTCGGATAAAAAACAAAAAGTGACTTTTGCCGATGTCGCGGGCGCCAAAGAGGCAAAGGAGGAGCTTTCGGAGATAGTTGATTTCCTGAAAAATCCGAAAAAGTTTTTGGAAATCGGCGCGCGCATACCGAAAGGGATACTTTTGATGGGCGCGCCGGGCACAGGCAAGACATTGTTGGCGCGAGCTGTGGCGGGTGAAGCTGGAGTCGCCTTCTTTTCAATTTCCGGTTCGGAATTCGTGGAAATGTTTGTCGGGGTCGGCGCTTCGCGCGTCAGAGATTTGTTCAAAATGGCGAAGCAAGCCGCGCCGTCAATCGTTTTTGTTGATGAGATAGACGCGGTGGGCAGAGTGCGAGGAGCCGGGCTTGGAGGAGGAAACGATGAGAGAGAACAGACCTTAAACCAAATTTTGGTGGAGATGGACGGCTTTGAACCGAACGAGAAAGTAATCGTGATGGCGGCGACCAACAGGCCGGATGTTTTGGACTCGGCGCTTCTTCGCCCGGGAAGATTTGACCGCAGAGTGACGATAGATTTGCCCGACAGAAATGACAGAGAAGAAATATTGAAAATCCACGCCCGCGCCAAACAATTTGCGGAAGATGTGAATTTCTCAGTTATCGCCGAGAGAACGCCGGGCTTTTCCGGAGCCGATCTGTATTCTTTGATGAATGAAGGAGCGATTCTCGCGGCGCGCGAAAACAGGAAAAAAATCTCGCAGTATGACCTTATTCGTTCCATTGAAAAAGTGATGCTCGGTCCGGAAAGAAAAAGCCACATTCTTTCAAAAAAAGAAAAAGAAATAACCGCTTATCACGAAGGAGGGCATGCCATCATCGCTTCCGCGCTTCCTTACTCCGATCCGGTTCACAAAGTTTCCATAATTTCCCGAGGCCGCGCCGCCGGCTACACTTTGAAATTGCCGATTGAAGACAAGAGACTCCAATCGCAGAGAGAATTTCTTGACGATATTGCCGTTTCTCTCGGCGGTTATGTGACGGAAAAAATGATGTTTGGCGACCTCACCACAGGTTCGTCCAATGACTTGCAGGTCGCTACCGCTCTCGCGCGCGATATGGTGACGAAATACGGAATGTCGGAGAGAATGGGGCCGATGGCGTTTGAGGGGGCGGGAGGCAGAGCCGTCTACGGCAGAGGTTTGGAAGACAAAGAATATTCGGAAAAAGTCGGCGCCATGATTGACGACGAAGTTTCCAAAATAATGAACGAGGCCTTCAAAAAATCCGAAGACATAATTATAAAAAATCGCGACGCTTTGGATGCCATCGCCAAAAGACTGATTGAAGCGGAGACGATTGAGAAAGACGAATTTGAGAAAATAATCATCGCCCACGGCATCATTCCGAAAAAGAAAATGGACATTGAGCATCAGCCATAGTCGGATTGCGGGTTACTTTGGAATTATCATGAATTACGAAACGGAAAAATTTAAGTCCTCGGGTCGCAAAACCTCTTTGTCTTTCAAGGTGTTTTTGCTCAACCAGACCGTAAATTTTTCCGTTTCATAATTCCTTTGAATTATGAAGCTTTTCGAGCCGCGTCATTTTTTGGCTTCTATGAATAAGAAAAGAGGGAATTCCTTTCTGGCTTTGTTTTCCGATTCGGCGCGCGGTCCGAGCTGGCTTTTTTTGTCCGATACCCATTCCTCCAATCCGCTCACGCAAAAGCCGTTTTTTTTCAACGCTTTAAAATAGACTTGAAGAGGGCGATGAAATGAGATCGTCCGTTCGCCGTTGTCTTTGCCCGGATGCATTTCAATTTTCGTTTTTGATTCGGACATATACTCATCAATTCTCCTGTATTGGATTTTATTTTTATCGTCAAACTCCCAGCTGCTTTGCTTGGGAATTCTGAAAGCCGGATGATTCATAACCAAGAAAAGCTTCCCGCCGGTTTTTAGGACGCGGTCGCATTCGCTGAAGACGCTGAAAATATTTTCAATGTTTTGTATCGCTAAAATTATAGCGATTTTGTCGACAGTTTTATTTTTAACGGAGACCAGATCATCCGCCGGCGACGCGAAATATTCAATTTCTTTCGGTGAATTTTTCTTGGCTATTTCGATAAGCTCCCGTGAAATGTCAACGCCTTTGATCTCTCCGCTTTTTTTTAAGAATTCTCGCGCGAAGAATCCCGCGCCGCAAGCCAAATCTAAAATAGACTCTTTTTTCTTTATATCCATCAGTCTTAAAATATTTGGCAGAATAATGTTTTTTTGACAGGTATTGTCTCTCTGTTCCAGCATTTCATCATACCAAAGGGCGACATTCCCCCACGATGTTTCCGTCTTTTTGGAATGATATTTCATAATTTGGAACAATATAGCACAAGCGCTAAAATTAACGAAACCGTGAATCCATAAATTCATTTAACGGCTCAATATAGGGACAATACGCAAAAAGAGCGCGGTATAATTGGTAGATAATTGACAAATAGGTACTTCTTGTGCTACAATAGCATTAAAAATAAGGTCTTTGAAATTGCGAGATTCATCACAGCAGAAAGCGGCTTACACACTAAGCCATTCTCTGCTGTGATGAAACCAATGTGGCCAAATCGACAGCAAATAACAATCCACAGAAAGGAGACTGACCATGGATACTATGCTCAGCAAGGCGCTCCGCGAATTCACAACCGGACCGCTCAATCAGCTCATTGTGAACCTCGGCGGCCAGGACGGCAGCCAATGGGAAGAAGAACTCAAGCGGTTTCTCCGCAAAGAGTCCTGCTGGAGTAACGGTGAGGTCGCGCAAGCGCCCGCTCCGAAGCCCCGGACCGATCTCCTCGAGCTCGTCTCGACGATCGTCATTCCCGCAACGACCGGCAAGCTCGTCGCCAAAGAGAGGTTTGTGATCAACACCAAGCGTAACGCTCCGGTGAAGATCAGCTACCTCGGCGGCAACTTCAAGGCGTGGTTCCTAAACGGTGACGGCAAAATCGAAGACCCTATCAGTGAACAAACCCTGCACTATGCAAAATTGCGCAAGGCATCAGTGGATAGTACGATCATTGAGGAGCTCGGTGGCGAAGCGAAAGCTGAAACCACTCTCTCCGAGATGTTTTCCCTCATGGAAAAGCAGAAGCATGGCGAAGAAGGTGTTCTCCTGAACAACGGCTGGGCCAATCTCTTCTACATCAAGGATGTCGCTGGTGTGCTCCGCGCGGTCCGCGTGCTCTGGTGCGGCGGCGGCTGGTTCGTCCGTGCGCGCTCCGTCGAGGACCCGAGCAGGTGGGGCGATGGCAGCCAGGTGTTCTCTCGCAATTCTGTTCTCGAATCCTCGGAACCTTCGGCTCCGGCGGCCTGATCCTCTGTCCCTTGGACACTTTGACCCTCGGTTTGCTTCGGCAGACCGGGGGTTAATTTTTTATATTCAAACTGGTATACTGCTTCCGAAATCATGTGTTACGCGGCGGTCACGGCTTCCGCGTCATGGTCTTAGGATATTTTTCCCGAGAGTCGCGCTGGGTACGCCTTGCGCGAGAGTGAGAGAAGTCTCTTCAAAAAAAGAATAAGAATTGGTACATGAGACTGGCGGACTTCGATGTCCCGAATAAAATTCAGCTTGTCATGATTTGGTGGGCGGTGATGCAGATGGTCCCATGTACGATAACGCTGGTGTGCTCCGAACGGTCAACGTGAACTGGAACGACGACGGCTGGAACGTCAATGCGAACTCCGTCGAGAACCCGAACAGGTGGAACGATGGCAACCAGGTGTTCTCTCGAAACTGTTATCTTTCTTCTGCTCAATTAGCAGAAGTTTTCTTTTGTAGGCCTTTCTTCCATCCGCCGAGCTGTCGGCCGACTTCTTCAAGGCCCGCGATAAGGTCTGAATATTTATCGGTTGGAATGAGCTTGCTCTCCCATGCGAGCTGGGCGAAAAACTTCACGATGTCGAGTTTCGTGATCGCTTTGTTGAGCATGGGAACCTTATGCTCCGGTGGGAGATAGGTCAGACAAAAGGTGTATTCAAGAACATCAAGAAAAGCCTGCTCTACTTTATTTCCTATGCCAAACCGCTCAACCTTTGGAAAATCACGATATAGCGTCAGCCAGAAATGGTATGTCTCTTTCGACTTGAGAATTACTTGTGGTAATTCTCGGGGGGGGGGTAAAACGCCTTCTTTACGGGAATGAATCATGACTACAAGAATATCATAATCCATCAAAAATCTATGCGACGCATGGAATGAATTTATTCGCGGTAAGAAGTCGAAAAAGGATGTCGCTGAATTTTCCCTCAATCTCTCGCAAAATATTTTCAGGCTTCATGAGGATTTGCGGACCAAGACATATCGACACGGCGAGTATGAGGCATTTTCGATAAGCGATCCTAAGCCAAGGAGTATCCATAAGGCTACGGTCCGCGACAGGCTTCTGCATCATGCAATCTACCGCGTCCTGTATCCGCTTTTTGATAAGAAATTTATCTACGATTCCTACTCCTGCCGTCATCTCAAGGGAACACACCGTGCGCTTAAGCGCTTCAACCAATTCGTACGGCAGGTTTCAGAGAGCAACAGCAGGACATGCTGGGTCCTGAAGTGCGATGTCAGAAAATTCTTTGCCTCAATCGATCAGGCAACCATGGTTCAGATCGTGAAGCGGCACATAAGCGACCCTGACACTATCTGGCTCATTGAACGGACCGTCAGCAGCTTTCAGAGTACAGGTCCAGGCAAAGGATTGCCGCTCGGCAACCTAACCTCGCAGCTTCTCGTGAACATATACATGAATGAATTCGACCAGTTTGTAAAACACGGACTCAGGCAGAGGTACTACATCCGCTACGCCGACGACTTTGTGATCATGCACCATGACAAAGGCGTGCTCATGGAAGTGCTACCGAAAGTCCATGACTTTCTCGAGGAGAGACTGAAGCTGTCGCTCCATCCGGATAAAATATTTCTGAAGACCGCAGCGTCAGGTATCGACTTTCTCGGCTGGGTGCATTTTCCACATCATCGGGTTCTGCGTACAACAACTAAGAAAAGAATGTTTAAGAAAATCAGGGATTCGGAGAAGAAACCAGAGGTCGTTCAGTCTTACCTCGGATTGCTAAGTCATGGCGACGGCAATGATTTAAAGAAAAAGGTTGCTGGCTTATAGGGAACATACCCCTGAATTCGGCCCCTGTTCGCCCGCGTGTGCGCTTTTCCGCTTGGTGTAAGCCATTTCCACGGCTTCGGGCCACTTCAAGGGCGTGTGCCGAAAATTCAGAGATTCGGACGCTAGACTTCCTAAGAAAGCAGGGGTATGTTCGTCCGTGCATGAAAAATCGATTTATAAAAGCAGGTCCAAAGGATGTCATCGGCTCGGGCTTTGCAGGATATCTTCAAGGATCATACGACGACCTCGTAAAGTGCTTCGGCCGACCACACGATCGGACCAGAGAGGGTATATGGCGGTCCGGCGACGGCAAGGTCCGTGCAGAGTGGGCATTCAAAACAACTGCCCGAAGGGGCAGAGCGGTCATCACCATCTACGACTACAAGGAAAATCAGCCGGTCGAGTCGGTGACAAACTGGCATGTCGGTCTCAAGGGCGCGGCATATCGTCTTGAGGATTTTTTCAAGGAGAGGAAAACTAGAAATTATTGACAAAATTATTAATATTTGTTTTACTTTTTAAACTAAGATTAGTTCTTTGAAAAGGTCTTATTTATGAGTCGATTTTTTCGCGGAAAAACATGAGCGGAATGAGCTCCGACGGCGCCTCGGGAACTCTGCTTAGAGAAATCTTTATTTTTTACAAAATTTTTCAAAAGGAGGGTTTTGTGTCCAATAATTTTTTTTGGTTTTTTATCGCCGTCTTGATTGTCGTTGTGGTTGGACAAGGCATCTCGACCAGGTACCTTGCCAATTTGAGCAAAAAAGTCGCTCAAGCCATAGCGGAGACGGAGGCTCCCGATGTTTCAGTCGTCGCGACGGGAGATGATGAGAAATAAAAAGCGAAACAAAAGGCCTCGTTGAGTTTAATTAAGCTCAACGAGCCTTTTTACATTTCTACTCCGTTTTAGCGATTTTGTGCGGATTGTGGTTGGGGCAGGTCTTGTCTGAACAGCGTTCGGGAATAGTTTTTGTTCCCTCCATCATAAGAGCTCCACACAATTTGCATATATTGCCTGTCGGCTTCGCTTTTATGGCGTTCTTGCATTTGGGATAATTTGAACAGCTGTAGAAAAGCCCGAATCTGCCGCGGCGCTCCGTCATCATTCCGTGTCTGCAGATCGGACAGGCGATACCGGTGGAATTTTGTTTTTCCAGCTCGGCGTTTTTTTTAATATATTTGCATTTGGGATAATTGTTGCATGAAATAAATCTGCCGAATTTACCGTCTCTCTCGACAAGTTTGCCCTTTTTGCATTCAGGACAATCTTCTCCGGTCTCTTTCGGTCCCGCTAACTCCTCGCCTGCAATCTTTCGCGCTCCCGAACAATCCGGAAACTTGGCGCAACTTAAAAATTTGCCGGTCTTGCCGAGCTTTATTATCATACCGCCTTTGCAAATAGGGCATTTCATAGCAGGGTCGGCTTCTCCGAGATTATTGATTTTTTCGATTTTGTCTTTTGATTTCACTTCTTTGGAAAATGGCTTATAAAAATCGCTTAAAGTTTTTTCATATCCGATTTTACCGCTCGCTATGTCGTCGAGCTCGTCTTCCATTCGCGCGGTGAACGAATCACTGATATAATTGGCGAAATTATTTTCAAGGAATGAGCTCACAACATCGCCCGTGTCGGTTGGATGCAGGGCTTTGCTGATTTTCTCCACATAGTCTCTGTCTTCCAGCGTCTTTATTATACTAGCATAAGTCGAAGGGCGGCCGATGCCTCTTTTTTCCAGTTCTTTTACGAGCCCGGCTTCGGAATATCTGGCGGGAGGTTCGGTCTGCTTTCCTTCGGAGCGCATTTCTATCAGTTTCAAAATTTCTCCAACCGCGACCTTCGGCAATTCAACATCTTCGCCTCTGGACGCCGGGTCGGCCGCAAGCCAGCCGTCAAACTTCACCCTTGAGCCGTTGATGTAAAAAAATGGAATTTCACCTTTGCCTATTTGCGCGGTTATTTTTGTTCTCATTATTTTGGCATCAGACATTTGGGAAGAAACCGCTCTTTGCCAGATAAGGCGATAAAGTTTCTGCTGTTCGTCATTCGCCCCGCCCAATTCGCTCAGCATATTGGTCGGCCGTATAGCTTCGTGCGCCTCCTGGGCATTCTTGCTTTTCTTGGAATATACGCGCGGAACCAGATATTCTTTGCCGTATTTTTTATCAACCAATCCGTAAATCTGCTTTAGCGCGACTTGGCTCATATTGACGCTGTCGGTTCTCATATAGGTGATCAAGCCCGCTTCGTAAAGTTTCTGGGCGATACCCATTGTTCTTGAGGGAGCGAACCCCAAGCGAGAACTGGCCGATTGCTGGAGAGTGGAGGTGATGAATGGCGCGCGAGGCGATCTCTTGGCTTCCGTCTCAGCAACGCCTTTGACTTTCCAGATTTCTTTTTTTCCAATCTCTAAAATTCTTTCAGTCTCTTTTTCTTCCCGCGGTTCTTCGGAGCAAGTTAGAGTGAATTTATCTCCTTTGCCTTCTTTCGCCGCAACATCGGCGGTAATCGTCCAAAATTTTTCCGGTATGAAAGCGCGGATTTCCCGCTCTCTTTCCATAATGATGCGTAAGGCGGGGGACTGAACTCTTCCGGCGGACAGACCATAGCGAACTTTCTTCCAGATAAGTCCGCTTAAGTCGTAACCCACCAATCGGTCGAGCACTCTTCTCGCTTCCTGCGCTTTTCTTAAATTTTCATCAATTTCCCGAGGATGCTCGATCGCTTCTTTCACGGCGTCTTTCGTAATCTCGTGAAAAACCACTCGTTTAGGATTTTTAAGTCCGACGGCTTCTTTAATGTGCCAAGCGATGGCTTCACCTTCTCGATCAGGGTCGGTCGCGAGCAAAATCTCTTCCGCTCTTTTTGCCAGAGATTTTATTTCGGAGACGACTTTCTCTTTGCCCTTGGAAATTTCATAATGAGGAATAAACCCTCCTTCTATATCAATCGCGCTCTTGTTGCTTTTCGGCAAATCCCTGATGTGCCCGACGCTCGCTTTGACCGTGTACTTGCCATCCAAATATTTTGAAATCGTCTTCGCTTTCGCCGGCGATTCCACGATTAAAAGTTTCATAGTTCAGTAAGTAATACTATAAACGGGTTAGGTTTGCAAATTTTTTAACATTAATTATTGGATCTCAAAAAACAAAAGGAGTAAATAAATCTACTCCTTTTTCTTGTTTTTATAGAAATGTTTTAAAATCTACCTGACTTTAAATCAGTCAGTTTCGTTCAGAATATCTTCTATATATTTTTCTATTGAATTAAGACCTGAGAACTGACCTTCACCAGTTATCAAGATAGGCAAATCGCTCTTACTAAATTCTTTCGGATCAGCTTCCATTTCTGCAAAGTTAATTTTTTTACTCATTAATTTGTTCCTAGCCGTCAAGCTTTCTTCAGAATTATTCCCAAAAAGAACTATGTAATGACTTCTCATTTTTTACCATCCTTTCTGAATAGTAAATATTTTTAATTTAAAAAACCACTTTCTACCTTTAATGCTAGCAGATGACAGATATTATGCAATAAAATCGAAGCCTCGCATTACTTGGAAGTAAAACATTCAAATTCTTCTCAATTATTTAAATTAGATTTTGTAATAAGAACATTATTTGATATTCTTTAAATATGTCAAAAAAGAAAAGAATTCTCACGGGCGATAGGCCGACGGGACCGCTTCATCTGGGGCATTATGTCGGGTCGCTGAAAAATAGGGTTTTACTTCAAGATGAGTATGAGCAATTTATATTAATTGCCGACATTCAAGCTCTGACGGATAATTTTGAAAACCCGCAGAAGATTAAGAACAATATCCTTGAATTGGCGCTGGACTACTTAAGTGTGGAAATCAGTCCGGAAAAATCAACCATTATTATTCAATCACAGGTGCCGGAACTAGCGGAGCTAACCGTTTATCTTATGAATATGATTACTGTGGCGCAACTGGAAAGGAATCCGACGGTGAAAAATGAAATTAGGCAGAAAGGCTATCGGGAAAATGTTCCTGTCGGATTTTTCGTCTATCCGATAAGCCAGTCGGCGGACATACTCGGTTTTCAGGCGAATCTTGTCCCGGTTGGAGAGGACCAATTGCCAATGATAGAACAGTCCCGAGAAATCGCGCGCCGATTTAATTCTTTGTACGGACAGACTTTTGTGGAACCAAAGGAAATGTTGTCGGAAGTTCCAAGATTGTGCGGAATTGATGGAAAAGAAAAAATGAGCAAGTCACTGAACAATACAATAAACTTGAGCGACTCCGCTGATATTGTCGTAGAAAAAGTGATGCGAATGTATACCGACCCGACTCGCGTGAGGGCGACTGACCCGGGGCATACTGAACACAATCCCGTTTTTATTTACCTCAACGCATTTCACGACGACAAAAAAGAAATTAAAGATTTTGAAGACAGATACAGACTTGGCAAAGTCGGCGATATTGAAGTAAAGAAAAGATTAGTTGAAATACTCAACAGTTTTTTGGAGCCGATTCGGCAAAAAAGAAAAGAGTATGAAAAAGATTCACATTTGGTCAATTCTATCCTCAAACGAGGGACGGAAAAAGGCAGGGCGGTGGTGGAACAGACTATGACCCTCGTGCGAAAAGCCGTTAAGACTGATTATTTCGGCTAGCGAGGATCGCATGGACGAGTAATCTTGTACACAGCGTCCGAGCGAAGACAAACTATAGGGTTAATAACCTCTATTTAGGATAAAATATTTTCCTTGCGTTTTACTGCGTGATAGTGCCAGATTATTTTTAGATAAGCGAATGGCGTTGTGGTTTTTTGATATTTTATGAAAGGAAAGAAATGAATAAGAAAAATAAAAAAATATTATTTATTCCAGCTCAAGGATTTGCGCATGTGACGAGGACATTAAGGCTGGCGGAAGCTTTTAAGCAGGATTACGATACGCAAATAATTCTTACCAAAGAGTTTATAATGCTTGCTGATAATCTAGGCATGAATTACAAGCTGATTGATATTAAGAAAATGGATTATCAGCAAATTATCAAAGGTAATTTTGATGGATTGTCCGATGAGGTCAAGGTCGCCAAGGAAGCAAAACTCTATGATCAAATAATCATGGATTTTATGCCTGATGTCGTTATTACTTCTGCTTGCATGAATGCAACCATCCCCATAAGGAAACACGGTATAAATCACATATCTATAACTGATTCTTGCAATGTTGAAGAATTGAAATATGGCGGCAATTTTGCCAGTGACAAAGTTGTTATGATAAAAGACAAAATACTCTCTCCTTATAATTCCGTTGCTTCCGGTTTTGGATTGCCTCCAGTAGAGAATTTTATCGATTTAATAGGCGGCAGTTTTAATGTGATGCCTGACTTGCCATATTTGTTTCCTTTGAGAGAAAATTTACCGAATTTTAAATTTATAGGTCCACTAACATGGCAAGATGAGAGCGGACATCTTGATTCAAGAATAAAAATCGACAGAACAAGTCCTCTGATATATGTTTCCATGGGAAGTTCTGGCAAGACAGAAGATATGGAGCAAATAGCAAAGATTCTTCATCATTCTCCTTATCAAGCGGTAATGACAACAGGAAGCGTCGCTGATTCTGATGCCTTAAAAAAATTTGAACGGGAAGGTTTTTATATTGAAAAGTTTATTTCCGGAAACAAAATAATTAAAGCAAGCGATAAGACTATTGTGGTCTGTCATGCGGGACTTGGAACTATGTATCAAGCTCTAGAAAATAAAGTTTATGGCATGGTAACAATTCCCGCGCATATGCAACATTTCCTTATCTCTAAGAGGTTTGCGGAATTAGGTATTGCATCGGAACTTAAAGGAGATTCAATCAATAGACTTCTTGATGTTTGCGCGGATATCATTTCTCGACCGCAGGCGGAAGGATATAAACGAATAAACGCAGAACTTAGGATGTATGAAGGTCAAAGAAATGGAAAAGCTGAAATTGAAGCGTATTTAGAAAAATAATCTTCTTTATTTTTAAAGAGCATCGGCGATCTTTCACCGGTGCTCTTTTTTCTAAAAAGTTATTTTCTCACTATTTCCCCCATCTTCTCCTCAATCAATCCTTTGATTTCCATAATTGAAATAAGGGCGCTGGAGTCGCTGACGGACATTCCGGACTTCACCAATTCTCGGATGAGTTCGTCTCGACTAAGCGGATTTTTAATGAGGATCAAAACTTTCCTCTCGTCATCAGAAAGATTTTTCAGCTCAAGCTCTTTGGTTGTTTTGTCTTCTTCAATTTTAAATCCCAGCGTTTCAAGAATATGCGCGCTTGAGGAAACGGGAGTTGCGCCGAGGCGAATGAGCATATTAGGCCCCTCGGAATTTTTAGAAAAGATTGATCCCGGCACCGCCATAACATCTCTGTTGTAATCTGTCGCGAGCCGGCTTGTGATGAGCGTGCCGGATTTTATTTCGGCTTCTATTATAAGAGTCGCGTGCGATATTCCCGCCATAATTCTGTTTCTTTGAGGGAAACTGTAAGTGGTCGCCCTGAACATCGGTTCAAATTCTGAAATTAGCGCGCCGCCGGATTCAACAATTTTTTCCGCCAGTTGTCGATTAGAAGAAGGATAAAGGACGGATGAATGAAGACCTGAACCCGGAATGGCAAGAGTTGTGAGTCCGGCGTCAAGCGCGGCTCTGTGAGCGATACCATCAATGCCGAGCGCGAGACCGGAGACAATCACGATATTGTATCCTTTAAGCCCCGCAATCAATTTCTGACAAGCTTCTTTGCCATAATCGGTATATTTTCTTGAGCCGACTATGCAGAGAAATTTGGCGTCGCTTTTCGGCATCTCGCCTCTGGTGTAAAGCTTCTTCGGCGGTTCGGGAATTTCCATCAGCCGCTCGGGAATTTCGTCAAAAGGAAGTTCTCTTACGGGGTTATTCATAATAGTTTCATTTATTCTAACATTTTGTTAGTATGATTGATAATAGATATGGATTTCATAAAAAAATTTGGCCAAATATCTAAATTAGACGCTTCTATTGCTGGAGGCAAAGGCGCGTCGCTTGGCGAAATGACTCAAGCTGGTTTTGCCGTGCCGTCCGGCTTTGTCATACTATCTTCGGCTTTTGAAAAATTTTTGGAAGAAAATGACCTAAATATAAAAATAGACACAATTCTTCATTCCATAAACCAGAAAGAAATGCATACTGTGGAAAACTCTTCCGAAAAGATAAAAGATTTGATTCTGAAAGCCAAGATGCCCAAAGATATTAGCGAAGAAATAAAAAAAGAATTTAAAAATCTAAAATCAAAATTTGTGGCCGTTCGTTCCAGCGCCACAGTCGAAGATTTTTCTTCCGCCGCCTGGGCAGGACAGCTGGACACTTTCCTTAACACCACGGAAAAAACTTTGTTGGCCAATGTTCAGAGGTGTTGGGCGTCTCTTTTTACTCCCCGAGCTATTTTTTACCGATTTGAAAAAGGCCTGCATAACAGCAAAATCTCGGTAGCCGTAGTCGTGCAGAAAATGGTGGAAAGCGAAGTTTCCGGCATCGCTTTCTCCGTCCATCCTGTCACTCAAGACCATAATCAGATGATAATAGAAGCCGGTTACGGCCTGGGCGAAGCCATTGTTTCCGGCCAAATTACGCCCGATTCTTATGTAGCGGAGAAAGAGCCGCGAAGAATAATAGATAAAAATGTTTCCGCGCAAGAAAGAGGCATTTACCGAAAGCCGAGAAGTGGCGGAAACGAGTGGCAAAATATTCTTCAAGAAAAAGGACAGCGACAAAAACTAACCGACGAGCAAATTTTGGAACTCTCCGAACTGATTATCAAAATAGAAAATCATTACGGCGCTCCGCAGGACATAGAATGGGCAATGGAAGATGACAAATTTTATATCACACAGAGCAGACCGATTACTACATTGGAAAAAAGATAATTATATGCAAAATAATTTTGAAAAACCATACTTAGATTACGAACTTGCTATGCGTTCAATGGACAAGAAAGAACAGGAATTATCTATTGAAGAAAAAGAGGAGTTTGAAAAAATGAAAGTTGGAGCGGAAAATGTTATTAAGTCTTTTTCTCTAAAAAGATCGCCGGATAACTCTAAGGGTGAAAACTTGTTGATTATTACGGACAGCGGAGCCGATAAATTAATGATCAAGGCATTGCTGGATGCGGGACAAGAAATTGCTGGCGATGATTGCAGGATTGTTGTCGCGCCAAAAACAGAACACGCCGCTCAAGAGTTTGGCGAAAACATCGGCGAAAAAATGAAAACGGCGGACGCTGTTTTGTTGGTTACATCGCTATCAAGGTCGCACTCCAAAGAGACAGTTGAATTAGTTCATCCTAAACACAGCTCGGAAATTATAAGTTCATTACTGGAATCTCCTGCTTTAAAAAACGCCTTTCCGGAATTAAGAAACAAATATCCGCCTGAAACATTGGCGAAAATGTTGAGTGAACGAAAAATTGATGAGGCAAGCATGTTTCCTTCTAAATCAAGAATAATCTCAATTACTAATACCGCGAGAGAAATTTTAACTGAAGGCGGGGCACTTGAGAACCCAATAGAAATGAAGGAAAGGATAGATAAATTTGCGGAAGTTATGAAAGGAGTTGAGAAAGTAAAGATAATCAGCAAAAATGGAACGGATTTGATGCTTGATATTAAAGTACGGAGTTTGGCAAAAGAAACGGGTATTGTTGACAGGGCTGGCACGGGAAGTAATTTCCCGTCCGGCGAATACGGAGGATCGGTAGATTTGATGGAAACTAACGGCGTATATGTTGCTGATGGCGCGATCGGTATGATCGGCAGGCCTGATGAGCCAATAAAGTTTACTATTGAAAACGGAAAAGTTCTAAAAATAGAAGGTGGCGAGTCAGCTAAAAAACTGAAAGAAATTTTAGAAAAAACCAACAAAGAATATCAAGAAAAAAATCCCAATGATAAAATTACAAATTCTTTCAGATTAGCGGAATTTTCTTTTGGCATGAATTCCAAAGCGTTCAGATACAATAAAGATAGAGAAAAAATTTCTCCGGACACTTCGCTTGAGGCGGAAAAAGGACTTGGGACAATTCATATTGCTTTAGGCAAAAATAGCCTTTTTAATATTGAAAAGAATGATCCCGATTATAACGATATCCCGATTCACATTGATTGCGTGGCCATGTCACCAACAATTAAAGGTATTAAAGAGAATGAAGAAGAAATAGAAATTATAAAAGATGGCAAAGTTGTATGTTTGTGATATGATAAGTAAAATTATTTTATGAAAAAGATAACTCAATTTGAAAAAATAATCAGAGAAAGAATAAAATTAGGCAAGCCTAAAATTGGCTTCGGTTTAAAAGAACCCAATAAGGAAATCTTGAAAAGCTTGGTTAAATCCAAAAAATATGCCGAGATTGTATTAGTCGGGCCAAACGCTATTGAGAATGTTGAGGGTTTTCAAAAAATAATTTCCGAAGAACCGGAAAAAGAATTGGCAAAGACGCTTTTTAACGGGGAAGTAGAAGGTATAGTCAGGGGGACTATTGACGATTTTAAAACCTTTGAAGCGTATTCGGCTTTAGTTGGTCAAGAAAAAGCAAAAGAAATTATAGAGCTGGCGCTAATGGAGGATTTTTACGGAAGACAATTTTTTATTTCAAATGGAAGCAACCCACATGGCTGGACAGTAGAAGAAAAAATTAAAGATTGCGAGGGAGTCATTGGATTTATGGAAGCAGAGTTGGGAATAAAGCCTAAAATAGGCCTGATAACTGGTATAAGACACGAGACTTACGAAAGAAAAAAAGGACTTAAAGATGGCGTGCAGAAGACCCTAAATCAAACTTATGATGATGCAAATTCAGTCGTTGAGTATTTTACTAAAAAAAATATAGAAGCAAAAAATTATGCCATAGAGATTGAAACAGCCCTAAAAGATGACTGTAATATAATCGTGCCTCCTAATGGCATGGTTGGTAATCAAATTTTTAGAACTCTTGTTTTGGTTGGAGGAGGAAAATTACTGACCGGATCAAGAGCTAACCTTCCGCATCCTTACGAAGATAATTCAAGGAGCGAAACAGATTTTGAAACACACATTAAATGGCTTGTGGCATGGATTAATGGCCGTAAATTTAAAAAACAAAAAACGAAATTGTAATGATTTTTGAAAAATTCAAAAAAGATTTTGAAGGAAAGAAAATAACGAAACAAGAAGGAAGTTTTTCTTTATTAATATATGGAAGCATAATCCCCATGATTTTTGTTCCTTACATTGATAGGTATTATGACTTTGGTTTTGGGTCATTTATCTTTTTGGCGGAAAATAAGTATGGAGTAATTTTCTTCGATTTAGAAAAATATGTAAGCACCACCATTTCAACTTTTCGCAAATTTCAAAAATTAAAAAATATAGACCATCTGCTTGAATATAAAGATTTTTTGTCAATCTGGGAAAAAGGCAATGAATATTATAAAAAATATACCCCAGAAAAACTGAAATCAATAAAAGAAAAAGAATTAGACGCTGTTGCAAAGCTCTGTTTTAATTTAGTGCCAAGTATATTGGCATCAACTGTTTTTTGCGAGGCATTAGACGAGAACTTAATTTATAAATTTTATAAAGAGATTGGCGGTGAAGACAAAAACTTCAAAGTTTTTTTTGACCTTAGCGCAAGAAGCACCTTTGAGTCATTTGCAACAAAGTTTGATCGAGCGATACTTTCGTTAAAAGAAGATTCGGACCATTATGCAGGACAATGGATGCTTAGTGATTATTATATTTGCCCGCCGATTGAAGAATCTGCGATTTATTTTGATAAGATAATCAAGGATAAGGGTGGGTTTGAAAAAATTAGCGCTGAACTTGATAAAATTTCCAATGATATTTTGTCTAATAAAAAAAAGATATATGACTTTAAGAACAAATTATCTAAAGATTTGAATAAATTATTAGAATACATCCAGCTTTGTCTATATGTTAGAGACATAAGAAAAGAACCGATACAAAAAATTATAGCCTTAATATCCAACATTGTCAGAGAAATTTTTAAGAGAAAAAATATTCCGCAAGACGACATAGTTTGGGGGTATTACGCTGATTTTACTGATGGAACCTATAAAAAAAATGATTATTGCGATCAAATAAAACTTAGAAAAAAAGGTATTGCTGTATATGTAAATAAAAATGGCTATGAATTTGAATACGGCAGAGTCAAAGAAATTAAAGATAAGGCTTACAAATTTATGGATGAAAGAGAAGATAATGAAATGTTTGAGATTAGGGGAAACACTGGCTGTAAAGGCAGGGTGATAGCGAAAGTCAGCATCATTCTTGACAGGTCAGAATTTTCAAGGTTTATACCCGGAAATATTTTAGTTACTTCAATGACAAGGGCGGAATTTGTGCCCTTAATGAAAAAGTCATCGGCTATAGTAACCGACGAAGGCGGTATAACTTGCCACGCCGCCATCATATCAAGGGAATTAAATAAACCATGCATTGTTGGCACAAAAAATGCAACCAGAATTCTAAAAGACGGCGATTTGGTGGAAGTGGACGCGGACAACGGGGTGGTGAGAATTATTAAAAAAGCGAAATAAAAAATATGTTTGAAAAACAAAAAAATTTTGAAAATAAAGAAAGATTGAAAGATTATACTTCTAAAATAGAGTTGATTTTTATGCGCCACGACGAAAAAGAGAATGATAAGACAAAGAGTGATGAGGAAGTGAGGTTAACTCCTGAAGGGAAAATTCATGCTAAAGAAAAAGCCGAGCAGGATGATATTAGCCAATCAATGGTTTTCGGTTCGCCGAAGAAGAGAACTCAAGAGACGGGCGGCTTGGTTATGTCTGGCAAGCTGGAGGAGATTACCGGAACGGAAACACTGGAAGAATTAAAGGAAAAACTGGATAAAGATTTGCCTTTAGAATCAGGTTCAAAAATCAGAGTGGACGACAGACTTAATTTTGAGGCTGATTCTGCTTCCAATTATTTCAAAAAGGCAGTAGAGGCTGCTAAGAAAAGCGAATATCTTAAATTTCTAGTTGAAAAGAGTGATGAATTAGCTAAAGAAGAAAATGATAATAAGAGTTCAACTTACACCAAACAAGCTCAAGCCATAGCCTACATTATTCAAAAATACTATGACATAGCTCCGCGTTTTAACGAGCTTGTCCAAGATGATGACAAAAAATATGAAGACACGATGAAAAGATTTTTTGCTTCTCATCAAGGAGTGCTTGAAAGCTTTTTAGCAAAAGTAATTGAGAAGATCAAAGGAATTGAGGAAAGAGATAAATTTGTTCAGGCACTCAATAATCAAGGATTTGATTACGCTGAAGGGTTTGACGTGGAAATAAAAAATAGGGAATCGGGCGATCTGGCTATTCATATTTTTTATAAAAAAGAAAAAAATGGGGAAATTATTTTTGAATTTGATAAAGATATTGATGAGGAAACTTTGTTAGAAATTATAGATGGCAATTGATAATTTATTATAATAAAGAAAGCAAGAAATTCGAAACAAATACAAAATTCTAAATCCTAATGTCCAAAACAAGTTTTGAATTTTTGTCATTAGTACTTCAATTTTCTTTCGGATTTCGTGCTTCGAATTAATATGTTTGATTTCATAGACGAATTAAGAAAAAAATCTCCCGCCAAGAAAAAAATGATTGCTTTGACTGTTTCCGCTTCAATCACAGGCGTCATCTTTTTTGTTTGGATTTCCACTTTTTGGCTCACCCCCGCCTCCAATGAACCGAAAAAAGATTCATTCGCGGACATTGCCGCTCCGATTTCTTCAATAAAAGAAAACATTGCCGAAGCGTATTCAAGTTTCGTAAAAATAATCGGCGCGGGGCAAAAAGGCCAGTGAAATTTTTATAAATCAGGATGTTTTGTTTCCAAGCTATAAAATAGCCTATTCGCGTATGGAGAAAAATATCCTTGCCATTCTTTTTTCAAAAATTGCGCGTTCTTGCTCTTCATGGATTGCTCAAGATAATCTCTTAATATTTTTATTTCCCCTGTTCTCCCTTGAAGGTCGGGATGGTTTAAAAGCTTCTCGATAATATCAGAAGCTCGAGCATAAGCCCCTTCCGCTTCTTTAAACAACCCTTTTTCCTTCAAGGTAAAAATCCTATGCACTTCACTGCCGAGATTTGCCAGATAAAATAGCGGAGTCCGTTCCATATTTAAATAATCTTACTATTGATAACCGCTCGCATTTTCTCGCGAATCGTTCCATCTTCCACTTCCATCGATCTGTTGCCCGCTTGCGGGCGAATATTGATAAGCGAAGTAAATTCAATTCGTTCGTCTTTGGGCCGGTCGAAAAAAATATTAAACCCCCATACGTCCGCTTGGACAGATCCATTTTCCGATATCTTAGCATTCGCATCCATATGATATTCTCCGCCAACGGCGATTATTTCCTTAGAGATATCCACCACGCCTTTAATCATATCGACGTAATACTCCTTAGCTATCTCTCGCAGTTCATCTATGCTTATGGCGTCTTCAACAATTCTAATAATCATAAAAATACTATAGCATCTTTGAATTATGAAACGCAAAAATTTATAGTCTGGTTGAGCAAAAACACCTTGAAAGACAAAGAGTTTTTGCGACCCGAGGACTTAAATTTTGCGTTTCGTAATTCACGGTATAGCATAAAAAATCTTTGCAGAGTTAAAATAAAAGTCCCTTAGGCCATTTTCAATTTTTGCGAAGAAATGATATAGTATTGGCAAATATGGACGAGGATAAAATACAAAGAGAAATCAGCAAAGGCATAGTGTCGAGAAACATAACGACCGAGATGAAAGAATCGTATCTTGACTACGCGATGTCCGTCATCACGATGAGAGCTCTGCCCGATGTCCGCGACGGCTTGAAGCCGGTGCACAGGAGAATTCTCTTCGCTATGCACGAGATAGGGCTTCACGCCGGAGCCAAGACCAGAAAGTCGGCTAAAATCACCGGAGACGTCACGGGCAATTATCATCCTCACGGGAATGTTTCCGTTTATGACGCGATGGTGAAGATGGCTCAAGATTTTTCATATCGATATCCGCTCATCATCGGTCAGGGAAACTTCGGTTCGATTGACGGAGACAATGCCGCCGCCGAAAGATACACTGAAGCGAAGATGTCTCGAATTTCAGGCGAGATGTTGCGGGATATCGACAAAGACACGGTTGATTTCCGTCCCAACTATGAAAACACGAGAAAAGAGCCGGCGGTGTTGCCGGCAGCCGTTCCGAATTTGCTTTTGAACGGCACGCTGGGCATCGCTGTCGGTATGGCGACTAACATCCCGCCTCATAATCTCGGCGAAATCGTGGATGCGGCCACGCATCTCATCGATAACAAAGACGCGGCGAACGAAGACCTTCTTGAATTCGTCAAAGGCCCTGATTTTCCGACCGGGGGAATTATTTTCAATAAAAAAGACATTCATCACGCTTACGCGAACGGAAGAGGAGGAGTAGTGACAAGAGGCGTGGCGGAAATTATCGAGGACAAGAAAGGAGTGTCGCAGATCATCATAAGCTCGATTCCTTACCGAGTGAACAAAGCCGAACTCATAATAAAAATCGCCGAGTTGGTGAGAGACAAGAAAGTGGAAGGCATCAAAGGTCTTCGAGATGAATCCGCAAAAGATATTCGCATAGCGATTGACTTGAAGAGCGGAGCGCATCCGCAGAAGGTGCTGAATTTTCTCTACAAACACACTCAGCTTGAAGACACTTTTCATTTCAATATGGTGGCTTTGGCGGACGGAGTCCCGCAGACCCTTTCCTTGAAATCCATTCTCGAAGAATTCATCGGACACAGAAGAATAGTGATAAAAAGAAGGACGGAATTTGACCTTAGAAAAGCGGAGGACAGAGAACATATTTTACTCGGTCTTTCCAAGGCGCTTGACCACATTGACAGAATCATCAAGCTCATCAAGCAGTCGAAAGATGTCGTCGAGGCGCAGAAAAATTTGATGAAAGAATTTAAATTTTCCGAAAGGCAAGCCGTTGCCATTTTGGAAATGAAGCTTCAGAAGTTGGCAGGACTCGAAAGAAAGAAAATTGAAGACGAACTGAAAGCCGTTCAAGCGCTTATTAAAGTCTTGAAAGATATTTTGGCGAACCCCAAGAAAATACTCGGCATAATAAAAGATGAGCTCAAAGCGATAAAAGAAAAATACGGCGATGAAAGAAGAACTAAAGTCATGAAGCAGGGAGCGGAGGCTCTTTCCGATGAAGACTTGATTCCAGACGAAGAAACGGTTCTCGTGCTTACTACCGGAGGATATATCAAGAGGACGAACCCCGATGAATACAAGAAACAAAAGCGAGGAGGAGTCGGCGTGGTTGATTTGGATACCAAGGACGAGGATTTTGTCACGACTTTTTTGACCGCGACGATGCACAGCGATGTTTTGTTTTTCACCGACAAAGGCAAAGCGTATCAAGTCAAAATGTATGAATTGCCGGAAGGAAAAAGGGCGACGAAAGGCAAGTCGATAATGAATTTCCTGTCAATCGGCGCGGAAGAAAAAGTGACTTCCGTTCTCGCTATGCCGAAAGAAGCGAAGAAGCTCAGCTTGTCGCTTATTATGATTACGAAAAACGGCGTAGCCAAGAGAGTCAAAGCTGAAAGTTTCCACGATGTGCGAAGAAGTGGCCTCATAGCCATCACTCTTCAAGAAGGAGACGAATTGAAGGCCGTTTCTTTCAGCGCTCCGGCAGATGAAGCGATTATCGCCACTGCCAAAGGACAGTCAATTCGTTTCAAAGAATCCGACATTAGGGTGATGGGCAGAGGAGCGGCGGGAGTGAGAGCGATAAGACTGGGCAAAAGCGACAGCGTCGTAGGAGCGGATGTGATTAAAAAAGACGCGAAAAATCCGGCCTTCCTCGTGATAAGTCAGAATGGCTACGGCAAGAAGACCAATCTCAAAGAATACAAAACGCAAAATAGGGGCGGGTCGGGCATTCGCACGATGAGAGTGACTCCCAAGACGGGAGACATTATTGCCTCGAAGGTCGTCTCGGAAGAAGAGGAAGAAATAGTCGCCATCTCCAAGAAAAGCCAAGTCATAAGAGTTGACGGCAAGGAAATACCTTCTCTCGGCCGGCAGACTCAAGGCGTGCGGATAATGAAACTCCGAGACAGCGACAGTCTAGTTTCGCTTATTTGTCTATAAGATATTCAATAATCGTAAATTACAAAACTCTTTCTCGGCATGTCTTTTTTAGGGTACGGATTTTTTGAAGCTTAAAAAATCCTGAAGTTCTCGCGCCGTCGCGCTCGAAACCCCCTAAAACAGACGCGCCTTCGACGAGTTTCGTAATTCAAAGTAAAGTAAATATAAAATTAATCATTTTTTTTCCACACTCATCGCTTTACGGAAGTCGAGGATTGACTTTGACCAAAAATCCTATAACATATAACGATATTTAAAATCAAAAAAATATGGATAATAAAGAGCACGAATATTTAACTAAAGAAAAATACGAGGAGCTGGTTAGAGAGCTTGATAATCTGAAAAAAGTCAAGAGAAAAGAGGTGGCTGAAAGTTTGGAATACGCCAAATCTCTCGGTGATCTTTCTGAAAACGCCGAATATCAAGAGGCTAGAGAATGGCAGGCGAATATTGAAGACAGAATAGCCAAATTGGAATCAATCCTCAAGTCGGCCGAGATAGTTTCTTCTTACCATGGAGACATCGTGAGCATAGGCTCGACCGTGACAATCCAGAAAAAAGGCGAAACCACCAACAAAGTTTTCAAGGTTGTCGGTTCCGAAGAGGCCGATATGAACGCCGGTAAATTATCAAACAGATCGCCAATCGGCGCCGCTATGATGGGCAAGAAAAAAGGAGAAACTTTTTCGTACAGTGCTCCGAACGGAATAATAAATTGCAAAATCATAGACGTGAAGTAAGCGCTTCGTTTGTTTTTTTAATTAAATCAGTTTGCGGACCGTCGTAAGCGGCTGATTCAAAAATATGGCATCACTCCAAGAAATTAGAAATAATCGTCTGGAAAAGCTGAAAACTTTGGCTCAAAACGGCATCGAGTCTTATCCGATATCTTCAGAACGAGATTATGAATTAGGGAAAGTTGTCGCTGATTTCGACAAGCTATCGAAAGAAAAAACATTATCGCTCGCGGGCAGGGTTATGTCCTTGAGGCCTCAAGGAGCTTTGATATTTTTTCATCTTGACGACGGTACGGCAAAATTTCAAGGGCTTCTGAAGAAAGATGAAATGAAAGAATCAGATTTTGATTTTTTTTCCAATAATGTCGACATCGGCGACTTCATAGAAGTCAAAGGTTTGCTTTTTATGACGAAAAGGGGAGAGAAGACCATTAAAGCGAATTCGTGGAAAATGCTGTCAAAAAGTTTGCGCCCTTTGCCGGAAAAATGGCATGGACTTTCCGATACGGAAGAGAGGTTCAGAAAAAGGTATCTTGACGCGTTAATGTCCCCTGAAGTCAAAACTCGATTCATTCTCCGTTCGCGCATAATCACCGAACTCCGAAAAATTCTTGACGGCGCCGGTTTTTTGGAAGTCGAGACTCCGATTTTGCAGTCATTGGCCGGAGGCGCGAGCGCCGAACCGTTTAAGACTCATCATAACGCGCTCGACATCGATTTGTTCTTGCGCATCGCTCCGGAAATTTATTTGAAAAAACTTCTTATCGGCGGATTCCCAAAAGTCTATGAGATAGGAAGGTCTTTCAGAAATGAAGGAATTGACATGACGCACAACCCCGAGTTCACGACAGTCGAATGGTATGAAAGCTACAGCGACGCCTCGAAACAGATGATTTTTGTCGAATCGGTCATTGGGAAAATAGTCAAGGAAACGGTTGGCAAAGAGACAATCGTCTTTCAAGGAAATAAAATTGATTTTTCAAAAAAGTTTGAAGTCGTTTCTTATCTTGATCTGTTGAAAAAATACGCCGGAATAAAATCGCCGGAAACTATTGCCAAAGAAGAAATTATTTCCTTGGCGAAAAAATTAGGGGTAAAAACCGACAAGGGTGACGGCTTGGAAAAAATAATGGACAGCGTGTACAAAAAGACTTGCCGTCCGAAGCTCATTCAACCGACTTTCATTAATGATTATCCCGTCAATTACCTTCCTCTAGCCAAAAAAACCGACAAAGACAAAAATTTGGCGGACGCTTTTCAGGTCGTCGCGGGAGGAATGGAAATAGTCAAAGCGTTTTCCGAGCTGAATGACCCGATTGATCAAAGAGAAAGATTTTCCGTTCAGGAAAAATACAGAAAAGATGGAGATAAAGAAGCCCAGCCGGCGGATGAAGATTTCATCGAAGCGATGGAATACGGAATTCCGCCAGCCGGCGGACTTGGCTTGAGCATTGACCGTCTCACGATGCTTTTAAGCAACGCGAAAAACATAAAAGAAGCGATACTTTTTCCCGCAATGCGGCCGAGTTCAATATATTAACTTTAATTTTATTTAGTATAATTTGAAAAAATACGACCATAAAAAAATAGAGAAAAAGTGGCAGAAGCACTGGGCTGTCAAGAAAATCTACAAGACGAAAGAGGGAGGGAAGAAACCGAAGTGTTTCATTTTGGATATGTTTCCGTATCCGTCGGGCGAGGGGCTCCATGTCGGGCATCCAAGAGGATATATCGCCGCAGATGTTTATTCCCGATTCAAAAGGATGAACGGCTTTAATGTCCTGCATCCGATGGGATTTGATTCTTTTGGTCTGCCGGCGGAAAATTACGCCATCAAAAATAAAATTCATCCGGAAGTCGCCATTAAAAATAACATAAAAAGATACAAGAAACAGCTTGAGATGCTGGGGTTTGACTACGATTGGGATAGAGAAATAATCACCTCCGACCCGAATTTCTACAAATGGACGCAATGGATATTTTTGAAAATGTTTGAAAAGGGTCTGGCCTACGAATCTTACGAGCCGATAAATTTCTGTCCGTCGTGCCTCACCGGCCTGGCCAATGAAGATGTGGAAGACGGCAAGTGCGAAAGGTGCGCCACGCCGGTCGTTAAAAAGCCGATGAGGCAATGGGTTTTAAAAATCACCGACTACGCCGAAAGAATGCTGGAAGACTTGAAAGAGTTGAAAGGATGGTCGGAGCACATCAAAGAATCGCAGAGACATTGGATAGGAAAGTCGGAGGGGGTGGAAGTTAGCTTTAAACTTACGGCTAATAGCTTGCAGTTTGGAGAAGTGAAAATCTTTACGACGAGAGTAGATACGATATTCGGTGTCACTTACCTTGTCATCGCCCCTGAAAACAAAATAATTGAAGAACTAAAGGGGCAAATTAAAAATTTGGGGGCGGTGGAAAAATATATTACGGAGGCGAAAAATAAATCTGATTTGCAGAGGACGGATTTGGCGAAAGAAAAAACGGGAGTGGATTTGAAGGGCGTTAAGGCGCTAAATCCAGCCAATGGCGAAGAAGTGCCTATTTTCGTCGCGGATTATGTCTTGGGTGGATATGGCACCGGTGCTGTGATGGCCGTGCCGGCGCATGATGAGCGAGATTGGGAATTTGCCAAAAAATATAATTTGCCGATCAGGGAAATTATCGAACCACTTTTTAAGACAACTTTCGGTCCAGACGCTATTGTGGAAAATTTACCGATGCAGAAAAGGGAAACAGTCGTCTGTATTGTAAAACACTGGTCTGAAAATAAATATATTTGTTTAAAATGGAAAAAATATGACTGGAAAACTTTTGTGGTTGGAGGTACTGACGGTGAAGATCCTGTGAAAGCCGGCTTGAGAGAAATAAAAGAGGAAACTGGATATGTTTCTCCGAAATTCATTAAAAAACTCGGAAGCAAGGTTCATAATCAATTTTTTGCTCGTCATAAAAACGAAAATCGATGGGCAATTATAACTCCGCTTTACTTTGAACTCGAAAATGGAGAAAAGATGGAGATAGACCAAAAAGAAAATGAAACTCATGATGTCGTCTGGGTAAATCATAACGAGGTCTTAAATTATCTTTTTGACGATAAAAGCGATACTCTTTTTTGGAACAGAATGATTGGGGAAGAGAGTATCTATACCGGCGATGGCATTTTAATTAATTCAGAGGAATTTGATGGGCTAGATTCTAAAACTGCCAGAGGAAAAATGACGAAGTGGCTGGAAGAGAGAAAATTGGGCGAAAAAAAAATAAATTACAAGCTCAAAGACTGGGTTTTTTCGCGCCAGAGATATTGGGGCGAACCGATACCTCTTATCCATTGCGGATATTGCGGAGTGGTCGCTGTGCCGGAAAAAGATTTGCCGGTGAAGTTGCCGAAGGTGAAATTTTACGAGCCGACCGATACCGGCGAATCGCCTTTGGCGAAAATGGATAAATGGACCAATGTGAAGTGTCCGAAATGCGGAGGTAAAGGAAAAAGAGAAACCAACACAATGCCTCAGTGGGCGGGCTCGTCCTGGTACTATCTTCGTTATATTGACCCGAAAAATAAGAAGGCGTTGGTTGATAAGAAAAAAGAAAAATACTGGTCTCCAGTGGATATGTATGTCGGCGGGACTGAACACGCGACAAGACATCTTATCTACGCCCGTTTTTGGCATAAATTTTTATATGACATCGGAATTGTCGGCGAAAAAGAGCCTTTTGCCAGCCTAAAAAATCAAGGGTTGATTATGGGAAACGACGGCAGAAAAATGAGCAAGAGGTGGGGCAATGTCGTTAATCCGGACGATGTCGTGAGTCAATTCGGCGCCGACACTTTGAGGGTTTACGAAATGTTTATGGGGCCGTTCGATCAGCCGATAAGCTGGAGCGCGGACAATATGATCGGTTCAAGGAGGTTTTTGGAAAGAGTTTATTCGCTGTCGCTCAAATTAAAAAATAAAAAATCAAATCTAAAAACTGAAAATCCAAAATTGGAGAGACTGATTCATCAGACGATAAAAAAAGTAACGGAGGATATAGAAAATTTTCGCTTCAATACCGCCATAAGCGCTCTGATGATTCTGCTTAACGAGATGGAGAAAGACGAAAATAAGCCGTCATCTTTCAGCTATAAGTCGTTTATTAAATTATTGAGTCCTTTCGCGCCTCATTTGGCGGAGGAAATTTGGCAAAATATTTTAGGTGAAAAAAAATCAATTCATCTGGAAGAGTGGCCGAAATTTGACGAATCAAAGATTGAGCCTGATGAGACGACCGTCGTTGTTCAAATAAACGGCAAGGTCAGAGGCAGCTTCAGCGCCGGAAAAGATAAAAATCAAGAAGAAATTCAGAGTATCGCATTGTCTCTTCCTGAAATTAAAAAATACGTCGGAGAGAACGAGATTAAGAAAATTTTATTCGTGAAAAACAAAATCATCAGCATAGTCATCTAAAAAGATCGTTGCCGTTGACTTAATTGCGTAATGTGATATACATAAGAGAATAATTTGTTATTCATTAAACGCGATAAAAAATGTCTATAATAAAATTCAAACCAAAGCAAGCGTCAAAAAAACTTATGTCGGCTCTTTCCGACAGGTCCAAGGAAGTCATCGAAAGCCGATACGGATTGGGTAAAAATGACGAGAGGATGACTCTTGAAGCGATAGGACAGCGTTATGGAATCACAAGAGAGCGCGTTCGCCAAATAGAAAATCATTCCATTGCCGCCATAAGAAAATCCAAATATTATTTCGAAGAGAAGGATGTTTTTGACGAGCTTGAGCAGCTCATACGCGCTTTAGGAGGGGTGATTGTGGAGCAGGACCTCCTTGATCATATTTCCAAAGACAAAAGCGTTCAGAATAACATCAATTTTCTTTTAGTGATAGGCCATCCTTTCAAAAAAGTAAAAGAGGATGACGACTTCAGGCACAGGTGGTATGTGGATGAAGAACTTTCAAATAAGGTCCACGCCTCTCTCAAGAAAGTTTATGAAAATCTGAAAGACGAAGACTTGATACCGGAAACGGAAATGATCAAGGCGTTTATGGAGCATATTAAAGAACTGGCCGATAAATTCAAAAATGAGGAAATGATAAGGCGATGGCTGTCGATTTCCAAGAGAATGGGCAAGAATCCTTTGGGCGAATGGGGAAAAGCGAGTTCTCCCAATGTTAGCGCAAAGGGCATGCGCGACTACGCCTTCCTCGTCATAAGAAAACACGGCTCCCCGATACATTTCAAAGAAGTCGCCAGAATAATCAGCGAAGTGTTCAAGAAAAAGGCCCATATCGCCACTTGCCACAACGAGCTCATCAAGGACCCGAGATTCGTGCTGGTCGGAAGAGGTCTTTACGCTCTTTCTGAATGGGGATATATGAGCGGAGTGGTCAAAGATGTGATAAGAAAAATTTTGGAAAAGCACGGCCCTCTGACTAAAGAAGAAATAATAGACAAAGTGATGAAAGAAAGATACGTCAAAGAAAATACCATCGCCGTCAACCTCCAAAACCCCAAATATTTTAAGAAAAACAAAGAAGGCAAGTATACGATCTCGAAATAGTCTGAACTAGGTTTTAGGTGGTCGGTGGTAGAGAAGAAGAATGCTATTTTGCAATTCAAATTCATATAGTATTATTATGGCGTAATCTTGAAACGCGCTGAGCGCTCATTTATGTCAAATAATTTTTTGTCATTCATCTCAAATAATATTCCGGAATTGGAAAAAACGGTTTTAGATCTTTTAATCTCCACTTCGCCCGTATGGCTTCCCATTCTGCTCATAATAATCGGCTGGAAACTGTGGGTGAGATACGTAAGGGCTCTTTTTTTCAGCAAGCAGAAACGAATTCTTCTGGAAATCAAACTGCCTAAAGAAATCACCAAGTCCCCGCTCGCTATGGAAACATTTCTAATAGGTTTGCATCAAACTGGCCGCGAGAGCAACTGGTATGACAAGTATTGGAAAGGCGGCACGCGACCTTGGTTCTCTTTAGAAATGATTTCCATAGAAGGGGCAGTCGGATTCTTCATTTGGACGGAAGTATCGTATAAGAATCTTGTCGAATCGCAGTTATATTCTCAATATCCAACAGTGGAAATATACGAGGTTCCTGACTACACTGAAGATAATTACTTTGACGAAGACAAGACAACTTCTCTTTGGGGAACAAATTTTATACTTAAGGCGTCAGACTCTTATCCGATAAAGACATATATTGACTACGGCTTAGACAAGGCGGACACGAAGGAGGAATACAAGACTGACCCGATTACGCCGATAATAGAATTTCTCGGCTCTATAAGCAAAGGCGAGCAGGCTTGGATTCAAATATTGATAAGGGCGCATAAGAAAGAGCAGATTAAGAAAGGAACATGGTTTGAAAAGACCGACGCTTGGCAGGATGAAGCGAGAGAAGAAATTGAGGATATTAGAAAAGAGGCGACACCGGAAACTGAATCTGATTATCCCGCTTTCCCCAATCCGACCAAAGGCCAGATTGATAAAATCGCCGCCATTGAAAGAAATGTTTCCAAGCTCGGATTCGATTGCGGTATCCGCGTGATTTATATGGCGAAAAAAGAAAAATTTAATCGAGCGAACATATCGGTCTTTAGAAGCATTTTCCAACAATTTAATTCAAACAATTTGAATGGCTTCAAGACATATCTTTCCACATCGCATGATTATCCATGGCAAGAGTATTTGGCTTACTTGCCTTTGAATAAGAATAGACGATTGAATGAACAGAAGAGAAGAATTCTAAACGCCTACAAGCTCAGGTCGTATTTTTACCCTCCTTATCAGAAAAAGTGGTTTGTGATAAATACGGAGGGATTGGCTTCAATTTTTCATTTACCCGGAAGCGTCGCTCAAACTCCTACATTCGCGAGAATCGTTTCAAAGAAGGCCGAACCGCCGTCAAATTTGCCGATTTAATTTTCACATCTTAATTTTTCGAGAATAATGACTCTTTTTCATAAAATGGCTGAAAAGATTTCGGCTAAACCTAATAAGAAATATCTTGCTGTTATCGTTTTCGTTCTTTTCGCCTTGATGTTTATTTTTTATTATTTTTTCATAAGACCGCCCGTTGATTTCCCATCCAATGCGATATATTCAGTTGAAGAAAATCGCGCTCTTTCCGAAATCGCGAGCGATGCGAGAAAGAATCATCTTATAAAGTCGGCGTTGGCATTTAAAATTTTGACCGCTCTATTTTCCGGAAACAAAGGCATTATCTCCGGAGATTATGTCCTGCATAAAAAAGAAAATGTTTTTCAAATTGCCCAAAGATTCGCCAAGGGAGATTACCGACTTTCCGTCGTCAAAGTGACGATTCCGGAAGGTTTTAATATTTATGAGATTGCCGAGCTATTATCCGAGAAAGATGAACTGCGTAATTTCAATCAACAAGAATTTATCCGTCTTGCCGAAAACAAAGAAGGATATTTGTATCCCGACACGTATTATTTTCTGCCCAATGTGAAAGCCAAGCAGATAATAGACACGATGGAAAAAAATTTCACGAAAAAAATTGCCCCGATACAGAAAGACATAAATAAATTCGGCAGACCGTTCAAAGAAATTCTTACGATGGCGTCGATTCTTGAAAAGGAAGTAAGAACGGACGATGACAGGAGAATCGTCGCCGGAATCTTCTGGAAGAGAATAAAAATGAGAATGCCTTTACAGGTTGACGCCGTCTTTCGTTATATAAATCCAAGAAAAGAGGGGGTGATAAACCGTGATGATTTGAAGATCGATTCGCCTTACAATACTTATTTAAATAAAGGCCTGCCACCCGGTCCGATTTCCAATCCCAGTCTAGACGCCATAATTGCCGCGATCAATCCGAAAGAAACCAAATATCTATATTATCTTTCCGACAAAAAAGGCGTCACTCATTTCGCCGGCACGCTGGAGGAACATAATAATAACGTGAATAGGTATCTGAGATGAGAATTTGTTTAAATGGCAAGTAATGCTAAAGTTTTTTTATGAAAAAGGAAATCGCCAACAAAAACAACAAATCGCTTGAATCATGGATATGGGACGCCGCTTGCGCTATCCGTGGCGCGAAAGATGCCGGCAAATTCAAGGACTACATCTTGCCGCTTATATTTATCAAGCGTCTTTGTGATGTTTTTGATGATGAAGTAAATAAGATCGCCAAAAATGTCGGCTCTCGGACCGAGACATTAAAACGCATTGACGCTGATCATTCTCGTGTCCGTTTTTATTTATCCATTCGTCCAAAAAATCCTGAGACTCAGGAAACTTGGGATGTTATCCGCTCGCTTTCAAATAATATCGGCGATAATTTGACCCGTATCATTCGCGAGATTGCTTCGCATAATTCACTGCTCGATGGCGTAATTGATACCGTTGATTATAACGCTACGACGCGTGGTCAAAGAGAAATTGATGACGATCGTCTTTCTAACCTTATTGAGGCAACCAGTCAGAAACGGCTGGGCTTAAACGACGTTGAGCCAGATATTATCGGACGAAGCTACGAATACCTTATTCGCAAGTTTGCCGAAGGTTCCGGTCAGTCGGCTGGCGAATTCTATACTCCCCGAGAAGTGGGTATGATTATGGCTTACATTATGGACGCCGAGCCAGGCATGGAAGTTTACGATCCGACTTGTGGTAGTGCCGGCCTCCTTATTAAGTGTGAGCTTGCTCTTAAAGAAAAGCAAGACAAACTGGGCAAGAAAACTTTCGCGCCATTACGACTCTATGGTCAGGAATATACCACGACCAGCTGGGCGATGGCCAAGATGAATATGATTATTCATGACATGGAGGGCGACATTGAACTGGGTGATACATTCAATAATCCAAAATTTAAAGACTCCACTGGGCATGGAATCAAAAAGTTTGATCGGGCTGTTGCAAATCCAATGTGGAATCAGCCCGGGTTTAACGAGGAGGTTTATATCAATGACGCTTATCATCGCTTCCCGGCCGGCAATCCTGGTGGTAAGGCGGACTGGGGCTGGGTTCAGCATATTCTTTCAAGCCTTAAAGATAACGGGCGAGCCGCTATAGTTTTGGATACCGGAGCCGCTTCTCGTGGCAGTGGTAATGCTAATGCCAATAAAGAGAACATCGTCCGAAAGTGGTTTGTTGATCACGATCTTATCGAGGGCATTATCTATTTGCCGGAGAATCTGTTTTATAACACGACCGCTCCGGGCATTATTATTTTCTTGAACAAAAATAAACCGACGAAATTAAAGGATAAAATATTCCTGCTTAACGCTGGCAAGGATTTTGAAAAAGGCGATCCGAAAAACTATATCAGCGACGAACAGATAAAAAAGATTGCCAATACATATAACGCCAAAAAAGAGGTTGAGAATTTCAGTATGTTTGTCGGCAAGGATGAGATGGTCAAGAACGACTATAACATTTCTCCATCACGTTACATCCATCTGGGAGGTATCGAGGAGTACGAACCTATAGAAGATATTTTGAGCGACTTGGCCGAAGTCGAAGCTAAAGCAAAAGAGGCTGATAAAAATTTGCAAAAGGTTCTAAAAGAACTCGGATTTTAAAGTTGTTGCCATTGGTGTTGCAAAGGTCAACTAAACATGATAAACTGTTGCCATTAATATGAACAAAGTCAACCAAGCAAAAATAGGCAAATATGTAGAGCAAAAAGAGGGTTTTAAGACCTTTACTCCTTTTGATTTTCCACCTAAGGATGGTTTTCCTATTAATCCTAAACTCTACAAAAAGCACGAGGAAGCCATTCGTCTTGTCGGTAAACTAGACGGTATCACGCGTCTCCTACCGGATAAAGACTATTTTACCTACATGTTCGTTGTCAAAGACGCGACATATTCAAGCCAGATTGAGGGAACAAAAGCAACTCTCCAAGATGCCGTTGCGGCGCCCGTGACTGAGGAAAAAGCTCGCAAGAATCCTGATGTTGACGATATTGAGCATTATATAAAAGCAGCCAATTACGGTATCAAAAGAACGGAAAACTTTCCTCTTTCGTTAAGATTTATCAGAGAGCTTCACGAAAAATTGATGCACCAAACTCGAGCTACTCAGCACGCATACCCGGGCGAATTTCGCCGTTCGCAAAATTGGATTGGTGGCAAAACGCCGGCCGATGCTTCATTCGTGCCACCCGCGCCGGATGATATGCGTAAATCGCTTGATGATTTGGAAAAGTTTATTCACGCCAAAGATGATTATCCTTCGCTTATAAAAGCGGGGCTTATTCACGCGCAGTTTGAAACAATTCACCCATTTACCGACGGAAATGGGCGAACGGGGCGTATGCTTGTAACCAT
>JAGXAA010000049.1 GCA_018971765.1 Patescibacteria group bacterium | reverse complement strand
GGAAAGAGCCTGTTTCAGTATCGGCGAATATGTTTTATGACAAAGAAAGGGGGGTTGATATGAAAGGTTCCGCGCAACTTGATTTTGAAGATGGAGTGTCGGCGCTTATCGCATTTAGCTTTAATGCAGTGTATCAAAATAACTATTCCGTCTGGGGAGAAAATGGACTTATAAATGTTGCCAGAGCGTATGCCATCCCTCCGGATATGAAGCCGGAAGTTTTTCTTGTAAAAAACGAAAAGATGAAAGAGTCTACTGTCCAATTAGACATTTCTGCGGCAAACCATTTTGAATTAATATTCAGCGACTTTTGCGACACTATTTTGCGCAGAGATAAATATGAAGGGAAAATAAAAAATATTTATTCCAATATACTGAATCAAGCCAAAACTCTAGAGGCCATTCGTATTTCTTCCAAAGAAAATCGAAAGATTAAAATTTCAGATATAAATTAGAAAAAGCCAAAGACTAATCTTGATTCTATATGCTTCCAAATACAGCCCTAGCTAAGGCATTTATGGCATTATCTATTTTCAAGAGCTTTTTGATTTGCGGCAGGGTGAGCCAGATAAAATCTTCCGGAGCTTCTATTGGCTCATCCTCAGGGACTTCTACTATCATGCATCTGTTGGTTTTAAGATAGAACCTGCTCGGGTCCTCAACTTGTTCGACGGAGACCACTACCTTGCCTCTGCCTCCTTCTTCAAAATATTCAGCGAATAAAGGTTTTGCTCCGCCGTGAGCTCTGCCCAAATTGCTCGCGGTGGCTTGAAGGGTGGGGGACAACTGAGGATTTATGACGCTTCCCGGCTCTGACTTGGCGTAAAGAAGATAATGCATCACGCCGTTTATTCTTTTTTGCAATATTCCGAGTATTCCGCATTCATTCTGTTTGATTATGGGCTGAGTCCAAGACAGCACTTCTCTGCCTTTAGCGCCTTGAACCCGTATCCCGATTATATTAAAAAATTTTCCGGATTTATGGCCTATATTGCCGGTATCCGAATGCGCTTGCCAGTGATCCAGATCCTTTATCCCGACTTCATCTACTTTAACTGAATAGTTTCTTCTTTTTTCTTCAAGCCATTTAACAACTTCAGTTATGTCAGAGAGATCTTGAGACTCCAAGACTTGGGAAAGTTGTCCCGCTTCCGTTTCAACCTCGTTTGTGATTGAATATCCCTTACTCTTGACGAATCCCAAAAGTTCTTTATGTATTTTGTTTTTATTCTTCTGGTCCATTTCTATTTATTTTCCTTAAAAATCGAGTTAAGTTTTGCTTAATTAATCTTAATACACCTGGTTTTTCCGCAAAACCATAGTTCCAGTCCTTATTAAAGGCAAGCATCTTTCCCCACCCTTTTTCAATCATATCAGTATACATATTATAAAGTTTCTTATGATATATGTATATCGGAAGCGGTTTTATTTTGTTTCCGGCTATATAAAATTTGATTCGGTGAAAATGGTAGCATACCAGAGGTTCCTCATCAACAAAAAAGTTTCCACCCCTTTCTGTTATCTTGAAATTGTAAATATTCCAGCTTCCGAGGTTTACGCCTTTATCCGGGATTTCATATATCCCTTTATATTTTTCCGGCCATTTATTCATATACAGCTGATCGCCAAATCTTCCATTATCGTATTTAAGGTAGCACCAATCAATGCATTGTTTTCTCCACTCATTTACGCACAAGCGAGAATTTTGATCGGAAATGAAATATATAAGACCTGCGTTATATTTGCCGATTTTTTCATTCATCCAATCTTTCTTTTCAGAGAATTTATGAGGTGTCACTCCTATTGAATGGCCATTCTTTATCATTCTCTCCAAAATGTTTTCAGGCGGCGCGAAATAAATTATATCGTTGTCGGCATATATTAAAGTATCGCCATCTTTGATTTTATTAAAAATATAATTTATCCATGACGGTTTGGATGTGAAAGCGAATTCACCAGTGCTTCTGCTTGATCTTGTCTTTAATAATTCCTCATCGCCGATTTCTTCAACACTCATAGCTATGACATTGTTCAAAGACAGCTTTTCAAGGATTTCTTTTGTATCTTTATCCAGACAAAGAAACCAAAATACATATTCATTTTTAAATTTGGATATGGCTTCGTGGAAAGCCAAAGCCCTGATAAGATAATTTCTATCAAAAATGGTTGCAATATTAATTTTACTCATATTTTTTAAAAAAATTATTACTTATAAAACAAATAATCGTGGTTGTTTAATGTGAATTTTTTGAAGCCAAGCTTGATCATTTTCCTGACGGCATCCAAAGTGTCTTTGACTGAATAATCGGTGCAATGGTGGTGGAACTCTATGAATATCTGGCTGTATTTATCAACATCTTCTTTTTTAAGATTTTTTATTATTTCATATTCCACTCCTTCCACATCAAGTTTAAGATATTTTATTTTGTTCATGCCTAGATAGGCCGGAAGATCAGCTAAACTGAAAGTCTTTACGCTGTAAGTTTTTATTTTATCCTTCTTGACATTTTTGTGTTCAGAAAGAATTGAACCGCTTTCATTGCTTTCGCTCTCGTTGAATAATATCTTGCCGGTATTGGCTGAGATTGCCAGATCATAATGTCTGAATTTTCCCCCGGTACTTTCTATTTTTTTTAGACTATCAAAATGTTTCTTCGTGGGGTCAATTCCCAAGGATTTAAGGCCAAAATTTTTTATCATATGCATTGAAAATTCAGCTTCAAATCCGCACCCAACATCAACAATAATGTCTTGACTATCAAATTTACCCCTAAAAAGGTAGTTTCTAGGAACATAATGAATTCCCATAAAAAAACCAAGCACCCTTAGTAACCATTCTCTTGCGGTTTTTATTAATAACAGGGTCAATATTTTAATTTTACGGAAAAATAAATTATTCAATTTATTTTTCAGTCGAATTATAAAAGATGGTCTCATATTTTTGTAAAAATTTCTCATCGCTTTTCGAGCCGTCAAAGATTCTTTTAATTCTATTTTACTTATCTCTATCTTGTCGGCTAATTTAGGCCAATTGTATTTGTCGGATTTTAAATAATGCTCTCCCGTGCCATCATGACCAATGTTGTTGACAAGGGACGGGTATGGATGAAGTGATAAGCCGTTATTTAGGAATATTGAAGCGTACCATTTCACCGCCCATGTCTTTGCCGTTCCGTTTGCATTTCTCTCAAGCTGATTCATAAAACCGTAAGTTCCCTCAATGTTAAATTTTTTTACCAAGCCGACTTTCTCTATTTTTTCTCTAAGCAGTCGGGCGTCTGGTTCGAAATGGTCCCACGCCCTTTTCCAAGTAGCCCAGCCCCAGCACGAAGCAGTGTTGTAAAAAAAAGTTGGAGGCAGCTTTTCTTTTACCGGAAACATATAGCCGGAAATATGCATGACTTTATTTTCGTCTTTGTAAAAATTCAGAGCGTCATTCATATAGTCTAAGAAATAGGGAGAGGTTACTAAATCATCCTCTAGCACAATCACTTTTCCGTGTTCATTTATTATTTTCGTAACCCCGTTCACTATGCAATCCGCAAGTCCTTTGTTGTCTGCAGATTCTTCAATAAATACTTCTCCGCACCATTTTTTTCTTCTTATGACTTCTCTTGTGTCTTTTATTTTATTTAAATCCTCTTCTGTCGCGTTGATTTTCGGTCCATCAGAGAATATGTAAAGGGAAGATTGATCGGACAGATGGTTATTGTTAAGACTCTCAAGGGTCTTTAAGGTGTGATAAGGTCTGTTATAAACAAACAGTGCAATCGGTGAAAGATTTTTCCCATTCATATTGTTTTTAATTAGATTATATTTTTTGGCGGGACTTAATAAAAGTTGGGCCAGTTTGTTTTAGACGGGATAATGGCAACACCCTCTATCTCCACAAGCCACGCTGGTCTGCAAACCGCTCCTTCCGCGAAAATAAGCGGAATTTGATTAAGCCCTTCATCTTTTATAGTCTTCATAATTTCTTCCGCTTGGGTTACATTGCGAGCGTAAACTATGAGGTAGGCCATATCTTTAATGCTTGCGCCGTGAGGTTTAAGCAATGCCTTTATATTTTCAAGAGCTCGTCTGGTTTGAGCGACAACATCTCCTATATGGACGACTTCTCCTCTGTTATTAATGCTTGCGGTGCCGGAAATGTAGAGATGCGTTCGATCTCCAAATTCAATTTTCGTTCCTCTTTCAAAGGTGACTCCATACTCATGGGTTGGATTGAGAAATTCTCGAGCCTCCATTCTTACAATTTGAGCAGGGTCCAGTCCCGATATTGAGATCGCATCCATAGAGACAAGAATGTGGTTTTCTTTGAGTTTCGCCTCAATTCCCGTGCTTGCGATGTAGCGCGTATCTTTAGTCAATCCTCTTTTTTCAAAATAATTTTTCCTGGCTTTAACCATTCCGCCGTAGTTGTCATCAATATCACTTATGTATATCCAAGTTCTAACGGCATTATTTAAAAGATTCATTTTATTTTTTTTTAAGAAAGAATCGTAATGACGAAATATGTCTTGCGTTTGCTCAAATGAATCAAGGCCATTTTCACTAAAGAAGTTTCCAGTATAGTATAAATTATAATTTTCTCCCTTGACTTTTAGTCCGTGTTTCCATTCTTCTCCAAATTCTATTTTTTCTTTTTTCCCTACGCCTGTTATGTGATAGGAAAGTATCGATATATTTCCGCCGTCGAGAGGGCATTGTTGGATAATCGAGTGAGCGCTATTTTTAGATAATTTAAATATCTTGGAATTTAGAAGTTGTTTCTTCTGATTAGCAATGTCGCTCAAGTAAAATCGGCAAAATGTTTGCGTATCTTTCGTTAGGTCTAATTTTTTGAGAGTAGAAACGTAAGATTCGTAAATATTTTCAAGACATTTTGAAAAATCCGAACTTTTTTCGGAATTTATTGAGATAAAATATTCATTTTTCCCATTCGGGCTTGTGAATGAAGAATATTTAGTCATCTTTTATTTCATTAAATTCCAATCATATCCCAAATTTTCCCGAATAACAATGCTCTACCGCTATGGCATTGTCGCTTTTTCGGAAAAGTATGTGCTGAGCGTAAAGATTGGCTTCTCCGCTAAAAATCCAGACGGCGTAATAACCATTTTCAGAATTATGATTTGTCGCTCCGACCAGATCGGAGAGCCTGATAAAATCAGTTCCATTGGCGTTTATCTTTCTGTGCACGGATTTACTTTCACCAAATGAGTTTATTATTTCTATTTCATATCTGATTTTATTGCGGAGATTTTTATTCGCGCTCAAGTAAGATATTATGATGTATGTGTCATAAAACTCGGAAGAAACGCCTCTGCAAAAAATATCAGTTATGCCGACAGAATTTTTTATCTTACTGTAGCTTGGTGGTCCAGCGCGGAAATAAAAAGGTATATTGTCCGGAGAGGCACCGCTCGCGGCAGTGCTAGTGTGGTAAGGTTTATCTTTGTGGCTGAATATTGATACCCCATTCATTGACACGGGAATCTTCTGGTTCGATCTTGTCGGCCTAAACGATACCGATCCCGAGAAACCATCAATTCCTTTGTCTTTAAGAAATGAGCTAATATTAAAATACCTTCGTTTTTCGTAGTTGAATTCAGTCTCAAAAGAATGATAAAGGTTCCCGTCATTATCATAAAATTCCAGAGTAAAATTTTTTATATCCGCGGTTGTGTCATCGCCTAAAGCCATAATAGATTCTATTTTTTCTTCTTTTGGAAAAATGTAGTGTCTCAGGTCCATCTCAACACATCCGAATTTATGCAATTTATTTTTTTCTTCTCCCGTTATTTCGGCTATTCCTCCGTATGTGCTTTCGACATGTTTTTTTAAGTCTGGTCCCGCGTGCGAAGTGTCAAAATATCCCCGCTTGCCTTTTTTGGCGTAATAATAATTAGGGCGATGCAGAGGCAGATCTGATTTAACCACGACATAAGGAGATTCTGTTTTACTGAAATCAATTTCATTGAACAATTCTTTTATGTCCTGATACAGCATATGATTTTTCTCAAGCGGTTTGAATTTTTTTTCTTTCGATATTTTTTCCCCCTCTGTAAAATAGTTCAAAATGGCCGAGACTTTGACCGGCTTTTCGTAATTACGTTGAAAGAGGCATATGATCAAAGATTCATCTTCTCGCGTCGGTATGTACCCTCTTGTAAAGGCTGAATTAGCCGGATGCAGACCTAATCCGGACTGGTGATTGCTGCTTATAAAATCAGGCGAAATATAATCAACCATATAGTGAAGAAAGGGCGATATCTTCTTAGTGATTTCAAATTCCAATTCAAGATAACCGACAAAATTCTTAATATGAAAATCATCGCTTGATATTATTTTTATGAAGTCTGGAGGAATTATGATCTGTCGCGCATCAATAATTTTTCCTTCACAATCTCTCAAAGTCAGACGAATATCCAAAGGAAAGGGAATGGCATGCAGTCTTCTTAAATAGTTGTTTATATGTATTATAGTTTTTTGTTCATCGCTGAAAAAATCAACATAAGAGTAATATCTCGTTCCGTCTAGATGTTTTATGTGCTGTATGATAATCTGATTTTCTTTTTTGCGCTCAAGCAGATAGCGGTTTAATGCGAATGGGGCAAGTTCATTTTTTGTACTGATTATCCATCCGTCGGTATCGATATTTGAATTGGATAGAAGGGGAAAAATTTCAAAATCTCCTATTTTTGTTCCTATAGCGTCAAGATTGAAACTGAAAAAGCCGACAATTTTTTCAAATTTCAAGTTTTTAAACAAACTAAATTCAACTAATTCATCAACCAAAATAGCGACCTTCTTTATTTTAAAATGGGCGATTTTTTTGTTGATCTCATCTGATGAATAATATTCCGTCTTTACGGGTTTTAACTTTTTAGACAAGAAAGAATAAGCTTTCTTTCTAATAATTTTTCTTAATTTTTCTTTTATCATACTAAAATCAATTATAGCAAATTATTATTTCCAAATGATCTTTATTCAAGTCGAGAGTTATGGTTTGATTGCGTCTATTATAAGAGAAGTATATTTTAAAGCCCCATTCTTATTTCTAGGATCATATTGTCTTGAACGGATTATGAATCCATCATCATCCTCCCAATCTTCATGGTGGAATTTTCCGTTTTCATCCCAATATTCCAGCGGTTTTGTTTCAAACCCCGCTCTCTGAAGATTCTCGGAGATGATTTTATAATCGTAAAGTACTTTATGATCGCCCGCACCTTTGCCAGTTCCGCCCGGTATAATTGATTCA
>JAGXAA010000096.1 GCA_018971765.1 Patescibacteria group bacterium | reverse complement strand
GTTGAATTTGACCATAACTTAAATAATAGCACTTTTCCCCACATTTTTATCAGCTTGACAATTTAACTTGTTCGTGATAACCTTTATAATAGAAAAACAGAATTCAATTTCAGAAAATTTTCAGAAAAGGAGGTGAAAAGTGAAGATGAACTTTGTTGTTTTGGGGTTGTTGGTATTCGGGCTTTTGATTGGAGGCGGATGCGCTTCAATAAGAGAAGGGGAAGATTATTTTGAAGCTTTCACGCCGGTAATAGGTCAAGGAGCGACTACGGTTTTCTTCATTTTCGACAATCGCTCCCCGAATATTTTGGAAATTAATGTCAATGCTCAAAAACTTTGCTGGAAAGGCACAAACAAACCCCGGCAAGTTCAACCTTTTGGATCATTCCGTATTGCTCTCGGCACACCTTGGGTCGGGAGAAGCGTTTCTTTAATCGTGCATATGTGGGATCCTAGCCACTCTCGCATAATATACAGCACTTCTCAAGGATTCCCTCTTTATACCAGAGGTGGAGATATAACGACGACTTGGAGTTTTTGGATGGAGGGAGGGCAAGGAAGAGATCATTGGGAAACCGTTGGCGGCAATTTATTCGGCGGTTTTTACGGTTATTAGAAATATTAGAAATATGAGACCTTAATCTTTTCTGGTTAAGGTCTCTTTTTTATATTAAAATTAATTTATGAAAATTATAAGTAAAAATTTGGAGGAGACGGAAAAAGTCGCGCGAAATTTTATTGAGAAAGAATTTGTGAGAAACGAAGGTGACGCTCTCATTGTCGGGCTTTACGGTGATTTGGGTTCGGGCAAGACGACTTTCACTCAAGCGGTGGCGAAGTGTCTTGGGGTGAAAGAAACCGTCACCAGTCCGACTTTCGTTATTGAGAAAATTTACAAACTGAATGGCGGAAAATTTGACCACCTGATTCACATTGACGCTTATCGACTCGAGAGTGGAGGCGAGCTTATTCATCTTGGATGGGAAGAAATCGCGAAAAATCCAAAGAATATCATCTTCGTAGAATGGCCGGAAAGGGTCGCTGAAATTTTTCCGAAAGACATTAAAAAAATTTTTTTCACTTTTGTCGATAAGAATGCCAGAATAATAGAGATTAAATCTTAAACGGCACAACTTGGGAGCTCAACTCCCAAGTTAATGATTCCTGCCGCGATGCGTCGGTTCAAGCCGATGCCCGCGCTCGTCCGCTTTTCGCTTTTTATCCCCTTGCGGGGGGGGGTGATAATGGTAAACTAAAAGCAATTGCGGAAAACCAAATCCGCAACCAAATTTTCATAAAATTATGGATTACGACAACGAACCGTCGAAAGTAGTGTTTGAGGGCGAGGAGTTTCCGCGATTTACCCGATCTTTTCAAACGCCAACGCCAAAAATCATTCAGTGGGTTATTAAATATTCCGGCGGAT
>JAGXAA010000048.1 GCA_018971765.1 Patescibacteria group bacterium | reverse complement strand
CAACGAGCAGGGCGGCGGGGCTGGCCTCTTTTTGTATTCGCTCGGGTGCGGCGGAATTCCCCCCACACCCCCCTTCCGCCGCACCCTCGCTTTCGGGCCGACGGGAAATTTTTGAAGACAAGAAAACAAATGTGGAAAAAACACTTGCCCCACCCTCCCGTGCGCGTGTTTTTGATTTATTCACACTCCCTAAAACGCTTTGGACAATTTTTTGAAAATTTAGTATCATTGTAATTGATGAAGGTTAAAGGATACTTTTTAACCTATACAATATAATGGTATATCTTGCCGAAAGCTATGTCAAACCATAATCAATCAAAAATAGGCAAAAACATAAAGAAGATCAGGCAAGATAAGGGAATCTCACAAGACCGCCTCTCCAAACTGGCGGATTTGTCGCTTAATACGGTCGTTACCGTAGAGTCCGGCGCAAATCCGAACCCGACCATTGAGACCCTTACGAAAATTGCCAAAGCGTTAGGTGTTGGTGTTGATGACTTGATCAAATAATTATGACGAAAAAAGATTTTCAAAACTGGTCAAGAGAAAAACTGCTCCATGAATACAAGGAGATTTCGAAGCGCAAAAAATTCGGCATTGTTTGGGAAGATAAACCCGAAGAAGTTGCTGAGCAATTTAAAACTTCTCTGCCAGTTTTGAAAGATGAAAAGAAAAAACAAATTTCCAATGAGAAGGGCGGAATCAATCATATTTTTATTGAGGGCGATAATTACCATGCGTTATCTGTTCTCAATTACACTCATAAAAAGAAAGTGGATTTGATTTTTATTGATCCGCCGTACAACACCGGAAACCGAAGTTGGCGCTACAACAATGATTATGTTGAAAAAGAAGACCGTTTTAGGCACAGCAAATGGCTCTCTTTCATGAGTAAGCGCCTCCGCCTTGCAAAAAATTTACTCAAAGAAAATGGAATAATTGTTGTAACTATTGATGACTATGAGCTATTTACACTTGGATTGCTTATGGACGAGATTTTCTTTGAAAATAATAAGATAGGCGTTTTGGCTGTTGAAAGTAATCCGCGCGGAAGGACTACCAATAAATTTTTTGCAACAAGTCATGAGTATTGGCTTATTTATGCAAAAAACACGAATATGGCTTCGATAGAGAACCTGCCATTAACCGAAGAACAGAAAAAGTTGTTTAATCTCGCCGACGATGTTTCACCATATCGCTTACTACCCTTCAGGAGAAGTGGTGGACTCTCAACGCCCGAAGAAAGACCAAATTCTCATTATCCGATTTATTACAACGAGAAAACCGGAAAAATAGACATTAAAAGTTTTAAAGGTGCCACAGAGATTTTGCCGATTGATAGTTCTGGGAGGAAAAGGGTTTGGAGACAAACACGGCCTTCGCTCATGGAAGCGGTAGAGCGTGGAGATATGGTCATAAAGAAAAACGGCAAGGGTCTTGTCGTCTATATGAAGGACAGAATTAAAGAAGGACGAAAACCTAAAACTGTTTGGATAAATCCTAAATACGACGCTTCAGCCCACGGAACAATTTTGGTAGATAAGATATTGGCCCGCAGAAAGGCGTTTGATTATCCAAAATCACTTTACGCAGTGATAGACGCTCTGTCTGTTTTGGTATCGGATAAAAAGAAAGCCGTGATTTTGGATTTCTTTGCTGGATCGGGAACAACCGGCCATGCAGTTTTAGAGCTGAATAAACGCGACGGTGGTGAACGGCAATTTATTTTATGTACAGACAATCAGGACAATAACGGAAGTGGTACAAAAATCGCTAGTGATATTTGTTATCCGAGAATAAAAAATGTGTTGAATGGCTATTCAACAAACGGAAAGAAAATTGCTGGCTTTGGCGGTAACTTACGATATTACACCGGAGAATTAGTCGGAAATATAAAAACCGATAATGACAAACGGGTTTTTACATTGCGCTGTGGCGAAATGCTGTGTCTTGCGGAAACTACTTTTGACGAAGTAATGAGTAAAAAAGGAGCGTTCGCAATCTATGAGAACGCAGGGCAAATGACTGGTATAATTTACGATGAAGACGCTATTTCAGATTTCAAAAAAGAAGCCAAGAAGCACAAAAAGCCGTTCGTTGTTTATGTGTTCAGCTACGACCACACTTATAACGAAGAAGATTTTGAAGATTTAGAAAATTTGCGGACGGTAAAACCAATTCCGGAAGTAATTTTGAATGTATATCGCAAGATATACAAAGAGCTTTATAAACCACGCCACCTATGAAGGATTTAGATTATCAAAAGAAATATATCAAACAACTTGTCTCAACTTCCGTTGGGTATCTTGAAGATGAAGACCCGAAATTGATTGTTTTCCAAGCCCCCACCGGATCAGGGAAAACAATCATGCTTGCAGAGGCAATGTCGCGCATGGTCAAAGAGCTTGGAGGCGAAAAAGAACTTTCGTTTGTTTGGATTTCAGTAAATTATCTGCACGAGCAGAGTAAATTAAAACTGGAAAAACATTTTGAGAATGAACGATTACTGGATTGTATCAACATTGACGAAATCCAAAACAACGAACTAGAACAAAATCAGATTGTTTTCGTAAACTGGGATAGCTTGAACAAAGAGGGCATTTCTCTTTTCATGTCCGACAACGAAAAGGACTGGAATTTGAACAAAATTGCCGAAAACACAAGAGACGCTGGGCGCGACATTGTTTTGATTATTGACGAAAGCCACCGAACGGCAAAAACGAGCAAATCACAGGAAATTGTCGGGATGATCGGGCCGAAATTAACGATTGAAGTTTCGGCCACGCCAAAAGAAGGCGTTACCAACGACCACAAAATCACAGTCAAGTTGAGCGAGGTTGTCGCGGAAGGAATGATTAAGCAAGAGGTGCAAATAAACCCCGGACTTGGCCGCGTTCAAACAAATGAAGACATTATCCGTGAAGCCCTAAAGAAACGAAAATGGTTAAAACAACAATACGAAGAAGCTGGAACTGACATAAATCCTTTGCTTCTGGTTCAAATTCCAAAGAAAAAACAATCAGATGTGCGCGAGCCGGAAGACAAGATTATTGAAATTTTAAGCAAGGAAGGAATAACGATTGAAAGCCGCAAATTGGCTCTTTGGCTCGCGCCAAAAGATAAAAAGTTAAACCTTGATTACATCGAAAAAGACGATAGTGAGGTTGAAGTTTTAGTTTTCAAAGAAGCGATTGCTCAGGGTTGGGATTGTCCGCGCGCAGGCATTTTATTGCTTCAGCGAGAATGGAACTCGGAAAATTATGTTTTCAATATCCAAACGCTCGGGCGCATTATGCGTATGCCGGAGCAGAAACATTATGATAATTTTCCGGCATTGAATGTCGGCTATGTTTACACCGCTTCAAACAATTTTGAAATCGTTGAAGATTTAGCAAAGGATTATGTCAGCAAGGACCAAATGGTTCGGGACAATGCGATTTATAAAAATATCTATTTACCGAGCCAGCTTGTCCGAAGAAAAAGAGAGCTTTTCCGTTTGTCTGGCGAGTTTAAGGATTGTTTGTTTGAAGCGGCCAAAGAGCAGAAAATTGACGACAAGAAAATCAACATTGGAAAGATTACTTTCTCAAAGAGCGTAGGACTTGAAGGTAAGATTTCCGAGATTGATAAAAAGCAAGCTGTTGATTTTCAAAAGGAACGGACGATTGTTAAAGATCGCGAGGAAGTTTGCGCGGAATACACTGCATTTGTGCGTTCCCTCTCGTATCCTTTTACTGGCGGAACTCGTCCAACAGACATTATTAAGTCCAGCGTTCGTTCTTTGTTCAAAAAGCAGTTTGGCATTGATAACGAGGACGAAATCGCCGCTATCGTGCTAAATCCGGGCAATAAGAGCGAATTTATTGACTTGATCGAAGCGGCAAAGGGCAAATACAAGTCATTACCCGAAAAAGCCGATGAGGTAATCCCGAACGAGAATTGGCAGATTCCCGAAATTATCAGCGTTTTTGAAAATTTTGACGAGAGACAGGAAATTAAAAAATCCATTCTCAAGCCATATTTCGTCAAGAGAGATAAAAATAATAAAGAGCAATGGTCAAAACCGGAAAAGAATTTTATCGGAGAGCTTGAGAAAACTGATAACGATGTTTTGTGGTGGTTCAAAAATGGCGTAAGCGAAAGCAAGTATTTTGGAATTGCCTACAAGAAAAATGGCGGAAGCCATGGTAGCTATTACGCCTTTTATCCTGATTTCGTCATTAAAACCAAAAAAGATATTCTCGTCGTTGAAATTAAGGACGATAGGGATTTCAAAAATGAGAACCTTCTAAAGCTCAACGCCGGACGAGAATTTCAAAAGAAATACAAAGGGAAAGAAAATCTGTATTTTTACATTCTTTCGCCTTTTGACTACTTCAACTTTTTCCGAGCGTTAAAAGAGCAAACACTCGATAGTTTCAAGTCAAAATTTGAGGAAAACCTTGCCCGATACACGCAAAGCCGCAAGGTCGCTTCCGCAACACAAACTGAAAAATCAAAGGAAGATCAAGAACTTTTAGAGCTGTACGAAAGCGAGCTGACAAAAGCTATCAAAAATTTGGACGACAAGAAACTTGAAAACGAGATTTTGAAAATTGACCTTCAAAATGCGGAAGCGACTATTGGCGGCTTGAAAGGAGCTTTAGCGTATCAACCGAAACGAGAGAGCGAGGTAAAAAAGAATGTAAAAATACCAAAACCTTTCAATCTCTGTATTTTGGGCGAAGTAGTGGATGAGGATTTAATGCTGGAAAAATTACGGGATTACTTCGCAAAATACGGATTGAAAGCAACGGATTGGGAAGCTGTATTTTACGGCAATTCCAAAATCAGAAATAGCGATATTTTGTCCGGTTTGAAAAAGGGACAATCCAAGTTCAATGTGATTATCACCGGACAAATCTATCATCACTCGGGACGCGGGAATCAAAGCGCGAACATTTTGACAGAATTGAAGAAAGATAAGTATATTGACCACATCGTCGGCTGTTCGCCAAAGGAATTATTGACGGTGGACGATGTGCTGGAAAAATTGGACGAGTACCTAACACAGGAGTAAAAATTTCCCGTCGGCCCGAAAGCGAGGGTGCGGCGGAAGGGGGGTGTGGGGGGAATTCCGCCGCACCCGAGCGAATACAAAAAGAGGCCAGCCCCGCCGCCCTGCTCGTTGAGAGCAGAACACCACAAAAAAGTTTTCTTTTCCTTTTAGAAGAAAAAATCGGGCGCGCGCAAATCAGGAAAAGCGAAGAAAACTTTTTTGTGGGGTGGCGAGCTTCAGCTCGCGGCGGCGGAGCGGCTTCCTTGGTTCGGTCAGGAATTTCGGATAAAATAGGTTCTAGCCAAACTGTAAAGACACACAATCAAGGCCGATGCGTATGGCCTATAAATTAAGTTAATTAGATGAACACTTTAATTCCACGAGAACTAATTGCAAAAAGTATATTTGAAAACGCGATAAAATCTGCAGGGCAGATATCAGGCTACTTGGACGCTTCACAGATTGAAAAGAAGAAGAGTATAACATCGATTATTGGTTTCGAATTCATGTATCTTTTTCTACATCTCATTAGCAGAGAATTTTATAGTTGGTATGGAAAAGATTTTAGAAAGAACGAACTTACAAAACTTAGTCCGATTGTTATAAGTCCAACTATTGAAACCCTTTATGGAAATCAGTCACAAGAGGTGAAAGCTAAAATGATTAATGTGTTTTATGATGATTTAAATACGCGGGAACTCGAATATGGTATATGTAAAGAACTTTTGATTAAGAATCAGGAATTTTCAGGAAACGCTGTACTGACTCTTTTTGCCAAAAAGATAGCCGTAATAATGGAATCGGTTAGTAATCCCGAAATTATTACTCGTTCCATTGAACTTGCAATAAGTTCTTGGACCCAGATTAGATCCTTGCTCCCAGCGCCAACAGGACTTACTGCAAAGTGATGACCTATGCGGATGCCTTATTTCAGAATGTAATAAATTTTCAGCAAGGTCTTGCAAGGCTTAATTAGAAAAAGTTCGATTCCTGCAGGGTGCACCAAAATTATCTAATTCTGCGTTATAATTTCTTTAGAACTCATCTCAAAAATAACCGCTTATAAATAAATGCCATGCAAAATAGCTTGAATATCCAAACACCTAAATTTCGGCAAAAAACAGAGTTTTGTCAGTCGTCGAAGCGTAAGCTTCGCCTCCTTCCTCATACTCTGTTTTTTCCTCGAAATTTGGGTGTTTGCATTATTCATTATTTTTTGAAATAAGTTCTATGAAAAAAAGGAAAGTTGCGATATTTGACATAGACGGGACAATTTTTAGGTCAAGTCTTTTGATTAAGCTGGTGGAAGTTATGATTGAAAACAAACTTTTTGATTTCTCGGCGCGCAAAGAATACGAGAAAGAAGAAAATGAATGGTTTGACCGCAAGGGCGATTATGAATCTTACATAAACGCGGTGGTGAAAGTTTTTATGAATAATATCAAAGGAATATCTTATGAAGATTTTGACCGCGCTTCAAAAATCGTGATTGAAAGATATAAAAATAGAACATATCAGTACACTCGCGACTTGATTTTGAAATTAAAGAAAAAGAAATATTTTCTCTTGGCGGTTTCGCAGTCTCCCAAGGGAATACTGGACGGATTTTGCGAAAAATTGGGTTTGATAAAGTTTACGGGAGGTTTTATGAGCTTGATTCTTCTGGTAAATTTACTGGCAAGGTCGTAAATGAAGATTTAATCAGCAATAAATCCAACATAGTAAAACGCGCCGTTGAAAAAGAAAATTTGACTTTGAATAATTCGGTCGGAGTCGGGGACACGGAAGGAGATATTTCTTTCCTTGAAATGGTCGCGAAGCCGATATGCTTCAATCCCAATTCAAAGCTTTATTTGCGCGGCAAAAAGAAAGGCTGGAGAATAGTCGTGGAAAGAAAAGATGTGGTTTATGAATTATAATAGGAAACAAAAAGTTTTAAGTTTTAAGGAAAGAGTTTTAGATGTCGTAACTAATATTCCGAAAGGGAAGACCTTAACCTATAAACAAGTGGCGGAAAAGTCCGGTTCGCCTTACGCTTTCAGAGCGGTAGGAAATATTTTGAAAAATAATTATAATAAAAACATTCCTTGCCATCGAGTAATTCTTTCTAACGGTACCGCGGGTAAATTTAACCGAGGAGCTAGTCTGAAGTTAGACTTGCTCAGAAAAGAAAGAGTGTTAGGAAATAATATTAGACCTGTTGCCATATAGTCTCAAACGAGACGAGATTCTCCCAAAAGGGGAGGAATTACGATGAATATCTCAGATGGTAGTTCCAAAGACCCGAGCAAACTTCCATAACCATATCGTCAAACAATCCGATCTTGTTTCTTAAC
>JAGXAA010000047.1 GCA_018971765.1 Patescibacteria group bacterium | reverse complement strand
CCGCTATAGTTCATAATAAAGTGTTGCCGTAATTTTCTGGATGTCTTGGCCGAATTTTATTGATTTTAAAACATTCGATTGCCGTGTTTCCTCTGCGTATCATACAATATCGTTTGCAATCTTCCAATTTCTTTTAACAGGGAGGCAGGGTTAAGTTTAATATGCTCAAGGCGGAGTTTCTCTTTGGCTTCGTTTGAAATCTTTGGATGAGCAAGGACTCTGCGGTATGGAGTCATGGCTTTCTCGTATGTCCGTTTGTATTTCGCCCCGACACGGACATTGCTCATTGTTTTTCTCGAGGCGATGAAATGGTTGGCGTGCAAGTTCAAAACGACGTAAAGATTGTTGAGCGCATCCACTGTCTCTCTCGCGTCAAGGCGAATGTACCAGGCATACTTCCTCACAATGTGGCCGTTTCTTTCTTCAACGTGAGGATTGTCGTTTTTCTTGCGCGGCCGGCTTCTCGTCAGCTTGATTGAATTAGTCTCGCCCCACTTCTTCGCCTCCCAAGCGATGAATTCTCCTCCCGTATCGGTATGTCTGCGCAAATAGGGAAACGGCAAGTTCTTCCTCACATATTCTTCGCTTTCTCTGGTCGCTTCTTGTCCTTTGTTCCACTGGGCTCGCAGAATATTCCAGAGCGTTGGAACATCGGTGGCGTTCAGCGTATAGGTGAAATCGCCTTTGAGAGTTGATCCGCAATGAGCTACCGTGTCTTCTTGCTCCACCCCCGGATCCGCGTCCTTCCACTCGCCGACGGAGATTGGAATTATTGTTTTGATGTTTGAAGGAGAAGTTGAGGAAAATCCTTGGCCTTTCCGCTTAACTTTCTCAAAATTATCCGCTCTTCTCTTAACCGTCATTTCACTCATAGCCAAAAGCTTCCCGGTCACCTCCTCTGAATGATTCCATAACCCGTCCCGTTTGAATATCTCCGCGTACTCTTGAATCATAGGGTGAAGCAACTCTCCGCAGAGTCCATTGCTCGCGTCCCAGACATCCTTAAGCGCCGCTGCGGCATCCGGAGTGTAATACACGGGACGACCTCTGGTTTCCGAAACGAGGGAGCCGCGTTTTTGAAGATGATTGAACTTCCTCGCCGCCGATTTGCGATGAATGCCCGTTACTTCGCAGACAGTGTCCAATATCCTCGTCTGTTCTCGCCGACCTCCTCTTTTCAAGGCTTTTGCCTTGAAATACTCGTCCTTATACCGCTCAAATATTTCTTTTTTTGTTTCCATGTTCATATGGAAACTACGGTAACCTATTTATGAACTATCCATGGCAAGTTGGGCAACATTTATTATGAGGTATAATGTCGACTTGGCTTTCAGCCAGTAATATGCTATGCTTAATAATATCGGAATCATAGAAACCGGTACCCCTGCCACGAGGGAATCGTGGTAACAGCACATTCCAAAAACGAAAGGAGAAGGAGTATGAAACTCGGCAGACTATGTCAGATCCTTCGGGAGACCACCGCTCAACTTCGGAAGGGCGAGGAGATTGAAGGTGACCCCAAGCTCGTGGATGCCGTGAACTTCAAGGAAGGCGACAACCTAGACAAACTCCCCGGTGGTTCGCACATCTACGCCATGCCTCACGAGTCGCAGGCGAAGGACGGCATCGAGAAGGTGGACCTCCACTTCATCGTCGTCGGCGTGGACAAGGCCAAGGCGGAGCAATACAAGGACGAGCTCGTCGCCATTCTCAAGACCTACCCGCAACCGGAGCGTCTCGCCGGTGGTCTCTCGTACATTGAGGTCGGCGGTGAGATCGGTGACCAGGGAGCAGTGTTCCAGTTGTTCGCTCTCGGGAAGGTTCTCGGTCTCTGGGACGTCATCACGCCGGAGAAGCTCGGCATCACCGGCCCCGAAGCGAATCAGATGGCGGGCATGGGCTTCGTGATGATGAGCGGTTTCAAAGCCGCCTAACTCACGAGCAATCCGTCCCGTTTGTCTCGTCATGAGCCCCTTGTGGAATTCACTTCCGCTCGGGGCTCTATCTTTTTCTAAAATTGAAATCATTGTAATTTTTTGAAAAATTTATTATTCTTTAAGTATTCGCTTCGCGAATTCTGAATTAGTTGCCGCCAAAGAAAAATTGGAAATTGTTAAATCTCGCGGCGAAGCCGTTCCGAATTCGCGGGGGGCTTCTCGGCGAAATGCGTTCGGGCTAATTCAAGAATACTGCATAGGCTGTGGCAGACGGGGGACGCAAGCTTGCGGAGCTTGCAATCAAGGTTTGATTCCTCGCGGGGCACAATTCATAACTTGGTCGGAAAATTCCCCCGCGCGCTTGCGCGGTCTCACCTTGCGGCATCTTTTGTTTTTAAATCAAAATATTTTATCGTCTTTGCCTGAACATATTTCATCAATTCGCTGATTTGCATCCAAAACAACGCCCACACCCACACGAACGCGGCCGCCCGAAGAGAAATTTTTTCAGGCATCAATAAACCTGACACGGATAAAACCGTCGCGGCTGCTTGCGTGGCGACCGTAGCCGTAATCACTTCCTTGCTCGGCAAAAATCGGAACCACTTCTCCTTTGTGTGAGCCACGAAGATCAAAGCGTGCCCCGACACCGTAAGTTTAAGGAAAAACATTGTTTGCAGATAAGACAGGGACGGATGATAAATTTTTGTCAAAAGCAAGAAAAACAAAATGCTGTTTAAAACCCCGACGGAACCGAAAAGCAGACTTAGCGCGAATCTTTCTTTGATTTTAATCTCAGACGGCTTTGCGGAAATCTTCACTCTGTCAACCGCTAAAGAAATTATTGGGATATCATTAAGCAAGGCTAAGACAATAAGCTGAAGCGGAACAAGCGGATAGAAACCGTACCATAATCCAAGAATTAAAATCGTGATTATCACCCGAAAACTTTCGGAAATTCTGTAAACGGAATAGTTATAAAGCCGGACGAAAATCTTTCGCGATTCTAATATGGCGTCTTTAATGACCGAAATTCCTTTTTCCAAAAGAACGATGTCGGCCGTGCTTTTCAAAGCGCTTACTGCGCCAGCGGCGGCAATTCCAACATTAGCTATCTTTAAAGCCGAAAAGTCGTTGACGCCGTCGCCCGTTACCGCAACCGTGTAATTGTCTTTTGCCGATTTGACTATTTCATACTTATCCTTCGGTAGAATTTCCGCGAATCCCGCAATGTCGTCAAATTCCTTTTTCCAGTTATTTCTTTCAAAAAATGTTTTTATTTCATTTTCAGAAATTATTTTCCCCGACAATCCTAGCTCTCCGGCAATTCTTTCCGCTATGATTTTATTATCGCCTGTGAGCATTTTTACGCCGATACCGTTCGCTTTAATAAAACGCAATGTCTCTTTTGAATTTTCTTCAAGCGGATCCGCCATAAAAATCAGTCCCGCGATTTTCATATTCTTTTCTTCCATTTCCCCTTTTTTGACGGCTAACGCCAAAACTCGATATCCGTCCGCCGCCGCTTGTCTTATGTCGTTATAAAATTTACTTTCAGTTTCTTCTGAGTTGAAACCGTCAAATCCCCGTATTATTTGCGGGGCGCCCAAACTTACCAGTATTTTTTCTTCTCCTTTTTGGATATAGGCCGTTGTCCTTTTGCGGTCTGAATCGTACGGCGCAAAATTTATTATGTCAGCGCCGTCTACGCTTCGCCCAGCCTCCTCTAATCTCTTGAAAATCGCCGCGTCAATCGCGCTCGGATCGTCCTTTGACGCCGCGTAACCGGCAAGTTCCGAGATGTCATCCTCGTTTAAATCTTCCTGATAAGAAATAATGTTGACTATTTTAATCTGATTTTTTGTCAAAGTTCCCGTTTTATCCGTCAAAAGCAAGTTGACATTGGCCAGGTCTTGAAGCGCCGAAAGTCGTCTCACCACCACCATTTTTTTCGCCAAGCCGGACGCTCCCACGCTCAAAATGACTGCCATAACGGCCGGCAAAGCGATGGGTATTCCGGCAATAACCAAACTCAGATCAAGAACAATCAGTCGGCTTATAGGAAATCCTCTGTAGACGAAAACAACCGTTAAAATAAAGACGGCGGCAATGCTGATTATCGTCAAAAAACGCGCGATGAAAAAGATATCCCGCTCCAGCATGCTTTTTTGAGTCGCCGGTTCGATTGAAAAAATCGTTTTTCCAAAATAAGTTTTTCTTCCCGTCGCCTTAATCTCCGCCTCGAGATCTCCCGTAACAATAAATGACCCGGAGTAGATTTTATCGCTAGCCTTTTTTTCTTTCGGCAAAGATTCGCCGGTGAGCGCGGCTTCATTAATCGCTAAGTTTCTTGATGACAAGATCACGCCATCGGCTGGAATCATGCTTCCCAAACCGAGTTTTATGCGATCGCCGGATACTAGCAATTTTGCATTTATCGGTCGCCACACTCCATCTCTTAAAGTCAAAACGTCAAAAGATAGTTTGTCTCTCAAGTGTTTAATGGCCTTGTCAGCTTTAAACTCCTGCCATCTTTGAGCGAAATAATTAACGCAATATAAAACAATGATGAAATAGAAATCAAATCTTCCTTCATTGAATAGGGATAAAAAAGCCGCTCCCAAAAGCATAAGCGATATCGGAGAATAAACCGGAACTAAAAATTTTTTAATAAATCCAATTTTTTTCTCGGAAATATCATTGTTGCCATATTTCTCCAATAATTTTTCAGCCTCAATTGACGATAATCCTGATTCAAACATAATAAATTTTTATTTGTGGAATTAATTATGATTAATTTTTAGAAAGAAAGCTAATTTAAAGCATATTATAAAGGAATGCCGTCTAAATATCTAACGGACATCAAAAACTCCCCATTCGGGGAGTTTTTGATTAAGCGGCTTTTTTTATGAGCGCCGATATCCGCGATTTCTTCCTGGAAGCGTTGTTTTTCTTTATGTATCCGGTCTTGGCGGCTTTATCCAAAGCTTTATAGGCTGACGGCAACATCGCCTTGGCTTCAGTGATTTTCTTTTCAGCTACAAGTTTTTTGATCTCTTTAATAGCCTCGCTTATCGCCTCTTTTCGACGGACATTGAAAATTCTCTTTCTTTTTGAGCCTCTGAGGGCTTTTTTTGCTGATTGTGTTATTGGCATTGTTAATAGCTTTTAGCTTACAGCTGTTAGCTTTTAAAAGTAAAGACTGACAGCTGGTCAAATAATTATTGTTATTAAAATACTCTAGCAGACTTTTTATAAAAAACAAGACCCGCAAAAAAAGAAGCCTTTTATCTTCAGATAAAAGACTTCTTTAAAATATCCGAGTCAACGAATAAATAAATCAGATGAATTTAAAATTGGAATTAGAGGAATGACAAAAAACCATTTTTTTCTTACTTTCCCGTTCCTTAATTTTTTATTTTCAGTCGAAATCTTTTTTTGAGACTTCGTCTTAACCTTAAAAAGATCTTTGTGAACTCTTCTGGTAAAACGAGGGGTCTTTCCTTTATTCATTTTATCTCCTTAAAAAATAAGCAACTGCGGGATTATTTTGTTTCTAAGATTGAGCAAAAATACCTTTTGGCCAACTAGGAATTGTTATTTGGGAAATTCTGTAATTGACCTTTGTTAATTCAGAATCCGTTTCGTACGGAATCCAAGGTCTGATGTCTCTTATTATCCCTGCAATCGCTAAGATCTGAAACATAATATTCCCCTCCTTATGAAAAGAACTTAAAAAAAATAAAGTAAACTGATGCCAGACTAACACAACATATTAGAAAATTGCAACCCGCAATTCCCGCTTTGTGCTATCATAATGCTTATGATTTCCAAATTAAAAGGTGTGATTGAACATAAAGACGCGAAATTCATCATTCTAGAGGTCGGCGGAGTGGGATATAAAATTTTTTTGGCTTCTGATTTTCTTGAAAAAATAAAAGAATCCGCGAATGTTTCGCTTTGGACTTATCTGGCGGTGCGGGAAGACGCTCTTACGCTCTATGGCTTTGAGGAAAAAGAAGGATTGGATTTTTTTGAAATGCTTATTTCCATATCCGGAATCGGACCGAAAACCGCCCTCGGCGTTATCAATGCCGCCACAATCCCCACCCTCAAAAAGGCCATCTCCTCCAAAGACATTTCTCATCTCGTAAAAGTCTCGGGAATAGGTAAGAAAATCGCGGAAAAAATAACGCTGGAACTTAAAGACAAATTCAGCCGTGAAAATTCCGGCGATGTAAGTTTGAAAGACGAAATCGACGCAATCGAAGCGCTCAAGTCTCTGGACTACAGCCAAAATCAAGCCCGCGAAGCGCTCAAACAAGTAGACAGTGGAATTATCGGAACCAGTGAGAGAGTCAAACAAGCGCTTAAAATTCTCGGCAAAAATCATTGAATTTTTTAGATTGAAACAATATGCCCGAACTCCCTGAAGTCCAAACAATAGTGAATGATCTGCGGAAATTTTTACCCGGTCTAAAAATCGGCAATGTTCAAACTGACTGGGAAAAGATGTTCCTGCATCCAAATTTTTCAAAGTTTAAAAAAGAAGTTATCGGCGAGAAAATTTTAAACATTAAAAGAATTGGCAAGAATATTCTCATCGGACTTACCGGCGACAAAACAATTCTCGTCCACCAGAAAATGACCGGGCATTTTTTATACGGAAACTGGGAGCTAAAAAACGGCAAGTGGTTAAGCAAGAATGACGACCCGATAAGAAGTGACCCTCAAAATCGTTTTATCCATATGGTTTTTGATTTATCTAATGGCAGGCAGTTAGCGCTGAGCGACCTGCGAAAATTCGCCAAGGTTTTGCTTTGTCCGACCGATAAACTTAATGAGCTTGAAGACATAAAAAATTTGGGCCCAGACCCGACCGCCAAAGATTTTGATTTTAAAAAATTCAAGGAGCGGCTGGTTGGCAAAAAAGGTAAAATAAAAACAGTCTTGATGGATCAAACCGTTTTTGCCGGCATCGGAAATATTTATTCCGACGAAATTTTATGGCTGTCCGGAATTCATCCGTTAAAACCGGTTCCCTCTTTAACTCAAAAAGAATTAAAAACGATTTTCAATTCCACCAAAAAAATCTTAAAACGAGCTCTTGAAGCTCGCGGCACCTCCGACTCCGACTATCGCGACCCTTGCGGCAAAAAAGGCCATTATCAGGAAATTTTATACGTTTACGGCCTTAAAGGTGAAAAATGTCAAAAGAATGACGGTGGCGTCATCCAAAGAATAAAAGTCGGTTCCCGTTCGGCGCATTTCTGTCCAGTGCATCAGAAATTAGACCTGTTGCCATATAGTCTCAAACGAGACGAGATTCTCCCAAAAGGGGAGGAATTACGATGAATATCTCAGATGGTAGTTCCAAAGACCCGAGCAAACTTCCATAACCATATCGTCAAACAATCCGATCTTGTTTCTTAACGTG
>JAGXAA010000046.1 GCA_018971765.1 Patescibacteria group bacterium | reverse complement strand
CCCCTTTTGGGAGAATCTCGTCTCGTTTGAGACTATATGGCAACAGGTCTAATAGCGGGTTTGGAGGAAACAATCTCCAACCCGCTTTATTTTTCCAAAATGTGTACCTTAATTTTGCGATAGTGTAAATAATGTACACACTTTTTCTTGCGTAAATTTTAGTTTTAGGTAAGAATTTGTCTAGATCTTTTGTATTTTTTGAACTTTTAAAAAGGAGAATCAATATGCTACTTGATTTTTGTTGTGGTCAAAAATTTGAATAATCTTACATCAAAAACAAAAAACGAAAAGGAGAAGGATATGTCATTATTTGAAATTCCTTGCTGTGAGAGGATTATAAATGTTGGCAGTATTTACCGTCTTAGCAAAAAGACGGAAACGATGCATGTTGATAGTGTGGATTTCTTCCTGCACTATGATGAAGAGTGGCAAAAAAACGACCGAAACTTTATACGAAGCCACCTTCAGCAGAGGGTGGAAGGAAATGCTTACATTGAGGCGGAGAATGTCCGTGAAGCAATAAAAAAATTCTACGACGAGTGTGAAGGCGCCAAAATCGGCGGTCCGGGAAAAAGCGAGAAGGCGATTTGGATAAATGACGAAAAATTTATCCATGAGTTGCCTCGCTGTCCTAAGATGCGCAAAAATAAAGGAGGACAGTTTGTCTGTTCTATTAACGAAGATGATGAAGACTGCGATGATGACTGGAACAGGATGTGCATTCTTGAAAACTATGAACCGCCGAGTAATTGCGTAATTGCGACTTTCCAAAAATGCGTTCGCGATTACGGAAAAACAGAATTAATCCGCGCCGCGCGGGATATAGACGGACATAAGTTTATTGAGTTGCGAACACTTATTCCTTTTTGATTTGAGTTCGGAGTAAAATTTTATCAAAAGCGGGCTGTTGAGAGTCAATCTCAGCCCGCTTTATTTTTTCTCCGCGATTTCCTTCATAATTTTTTCCGTGAATTTTTCCAGAGACAAAATTTCCTGTTCTTTTTTGTCGCGGGCGTTGACGGAAACTATGTTTTCTTTTTCTTCTTTTTCGCCGACGACAAGAAGATAAGGAATTTTTTTAATTTTGTTGGCGCGGATTTTTTTGCCTAAAGTTTCGTTGGTTTTATCCATCTCGGCTCGGATGCCGGCGGATTTTAATTCAAACAAAACTTTTTCTCCATAGTCATTGAACTTTTCTCCGACGGGAATTATCATCGCCTGAATTGGCGAGAGCCAGACAGGGAAATTCCCGCCGGTTTTTTCTGTCAAGAAAGCGAAAGCTCGATCAAATGAACCAAAAATAGCCCGATGAATTATCACCGGATGTTCCTTCTCTCCTTTTTCGTTTATAAAATTCAAGTCAAATCTTTTGGCGGAGTAAAAATCCACCTGCACCGTGGCGATAGTGTCTTCTTTGCCAAAAACATTTTTGATCTGCACGTCTATTTTCGGACCGTAGAAACTTGCTTCGCCTTCAGTTTTTAAATATTTGACTCCGAATTCCTTGAGAGCTTGTTCGGCAATTTCCGCCGACTCCTCCCACATTTTCTTGTCTTTTATGTCGCCGTATTTTTCTTCGTTTTTAAAATCCGGCAAAGACAAGCGATACCAAAAATCAGTGATATTAAAATCGGCGTAGACTTCCTTGAAAAGTTTCAGCACTTCTATCAGCTCATCTTTAAGCTGGCTTTTCTGGCAATAAATATGAGAATCGTTTTGAGTAAACGCTCGCGCTCTTATCAATCCGGTCAAAACACCGGAACGCTCAAACCTGTGCACAAGCCCGAATTCCGCCAATCGCAAAGGCAGGTCTTTGTAGCTAATCTGATCGTACTTATAGATCATATGATGGTGCGGGCAATTCATCGGCTTGAGATAATACTCTTCACCCTCAATATCCAACGGGCTGTACATATCTTCTTTGTAATGAGCGAGATGACCGGAAGTTTCGTAAAGTTTTTTATGGGCCAGAATCGGCGTGTAAACATATTTATATCCTTTTTCTAGTTCTTTCTGATACATATAATCCTCCATCTTTCGGCGGATAAAGGCGCCATTAGGAAGCCAAAGTGGCAAACCTTTACCAACTTCTTCAGATATCATAAATAATTCCAGTTCTTTGCCGAGTTTTCTGTGATCTCTTTTCTCCGCCTCCTCTAGCATTTTTAGATAATCGTCAAGCTCTTGCTTGCTTGAAAACGCCACACCATAAATACGAGTGAGCATTTTGTTTTTCTCGCTGCCTTTCCAATAAGCGCCGGAGACCTTGGTGAGTTTGAAAGCGTCTGGGTCAATTTCTTTACTGGATTCAATATGCGAGCCGGCGCAAAGGTCAACGAAATCGCCGGATTTATAAATAGATATTTTTTCGTCCGCTTTTTCTAGCTCGTCAATTAGTTCCAGTTTGAATGGCTGGTTTTGGAAAATTTCTTTGGCTTTTTCTGCGGATATTTCTTCTTTTTCAAATTTAATATTTTGTTTGATAAGTTCTTTTATTTTTTTCTCTAGCTTTGGCAGCTGATTTAGTGTTAATTGTTCCGGCAAGTCAAAATCATAGTAAAAACCGTTCTCAATAGTTGGTCCAATACCCAGTTTCGCTTTAGGGAACATATCTAAAACCGCTATCGCCATCAAATGCGCCAATGAATGGCGGATAGATTCAATATTATCCTTATTTTTAGCCATGTTTGTCATAATACCACAAATGCAGGTTTAAAAAGACTTGACAAAAAATATTGTTTGTGTCTGATTTTTGAAGAATCGATTGGTAAATTTCCTAGTGAAATGCAACTTCTCCTGTTAATGATATACTTCGAATTACAAATTATATCTATTCCGCAAAAACATAATCCAGAGTCCTTCTGTCCATATCGGCGCCGAGAAGTTTGACTTTGGCTTTGTCGCCGAGGCCGTATCTCTTCTTGGTTTTTTCTCCCACGAGGGCGTAATTTTTCTCATCCAAGACATAAAAATCATCGGTCAAATTTCTCAAGCTCACCATTCCGTCAGACTTCGTGTCGATCTCTTCCACATATAAGCCCCATTCCGTGACTCCAGAAATTACCCCTTCAAAGACTTCACCGACATGTTCTTTCATATATTCAACCTGCTTGTATTTCTTGGAATTTCGCTCCGCTTCCGCCGCGGCGATTTCTTTTTCCGTCGTTTCCATCGCCATTTTTTCGTAGAGATTCCATTCGTGCTTCGGAATGGATTTGTCTTGCAAGTGTTTCTCAAGAAGGCGATGGACGAGAAGGTCGGCATATCTTCGGATGGGAGAAGTGAAATGCGTGTAGTATTCAAAAGCCAGTCCGAAATGGCCGATATTTTTCGTGGAATAAACCGCTTTCGCCATAGAGCGAATCGCCGCCGTCTTTATCATTGACTCTTCCGCCTTGCCCTCAATCAATTTGAAAAGCATTTGCAAGTCTTTGGCCGTCAAGGTTTTTTCTTTGAGCTCAAGCTCATATCCGAGCGCTTTCAAAAATACGGAAAGCTGTTCTATTTTTTCTCTATCCGGAACATCGTGAATCCTATAGATGAACGGGTCGTCCTTGCGCATTTTTCTATTGGCTTTGAAAATAAACTCGGCCACTTCTTTGTTGGCGAGGAGCATAAATTCTTCCACCAGCTTGTGAGTATCCAACCTTTTTTTGATATATATTCGCAGGGGCTTGCCGTTTTCATCAAGCTCAAATTTCACTTCATCTTGTTCAAAATCTATCGCTCCTTTTTTGAATTTATCATCGCGAAGTTTCTTCGCGATAAGATTGAGGATATTCAAAACTTCAAAATGCTCTCCGGATTTCGCGTCCAGCATTTTCTGAGCTTCTTCATAAGAAAATCTTTTGTCGGATTTTATGATTGTTTTTCCAAACCACCTTTCAAGAATATTGCCATTTTTGTCCATAACAAATACGGCGGAGAAAGATAGTTTTTCTTCCATTGGATTTAGACTGCAGATATCGTTTGACAGAACTTCGGGGAGCATTGGTATTGTCCTATCAACCAAATACACGGAGAAGCCTCTTTTCCTAGCCTCTGTGTTAATAGCCGTTCCTTCTCTGACATAATGCGAAACATCAGCTATATGCACTCCGACTTCATATTTGTCATCCGCAAGTTTTTTCAAAGAAATCGCGTCGTCAAAATCTTTCGCGTCCGCGGGGTCAATGGTAAAAGTCAGCGTATTTCTGAAGTCTCGCCTCTTCGATATCTCGCTTTCCGAAATTATTTTTTCTTTGACTTCTATCTCGCTTGCCTCCTTCTCGACTTCGCGAGGGAATTCTATTTCAAATCCTTTTTCAAACACTATCGATTTCATCTCGACATTGTGATCACCTTTTTTCCCGATAATTTCTATGATTTCTCCTTCCGGCGTCTTCTTAGAGTCGTCCCATTTAATTATTTTCGCCAAAACTTTTTCTCCGCCGAGCGCGCCTTTGGCGCGCTCCTTACGAATGAGTATGTCAACGTACATTTTCTTATCGTCGGGCACCAGGAAAAACTCGCCATTCTCTTTTTCCAAAATTCCGACGAAATTTTCTTTCGCTCTTTTAATGATTCTCAAAACTTCTCCCAGCCGTCTTTTTTGTCTGCTTAGCGCGGGATGGATGAGTATCTCAACCTCATCTTTATTCATCGCGGTGTTAAGAGACGATGTCGGAATTTCAATATCTTCTTTAAAAAGGTTAGTTGAAACGAATCCAACTCCTTTTGAATTAAGGCTTATCGTTCCGCTTATTTTCGTATTTTCGCCGTCATGTTTTTTCACAGTTTGCATTGTAGCAGAATTTTTTATTTTTGGTAATTTTTATTGACCTATAAATGTTTTTTTGTTAGCATATTAATTATGTTAAAAATAAGGCTACAAAGAGTGGGCAGAAAGAACGAACCGTCTTTTCGCGTCGTGCTGGTTGATTCCAGGATGGGGCCTAAGAGCGGCAAGGCATTGGAAATTCTCGGCGCGCACGATTTCAGGGAAGGCAAGGGCAACAACAAAATAGACGGCGAAAGGGTGAAATATTGGATGTCGCAAGGCGCGCAAGTTTCCGAGACTATGCACAACCTTTTGGTAAGCGAGAAAATAATAAGCGGCAAAAAGATGAATGTTTTGCCGAAAAAGAAGCCGGTTGCGAAAGAGGTGAAAGAAGAAGGCAAAAAAGAATCTGTCGCTGAATCTGTCGCGCCGACTGTGTCGCCGACGGCGACCGAAGTTCCAGTGTCTGCGGCATAACACCATAGATTTCGCACTTTAAAAAGCCCCCTCTGATTTCAGGAGGGGCTTTTATTTTGGCTAGCGGAAAATTAATTTTAAGCGGCATCCGAGCGAATGTGAAATACGCTTTGAGTTGCGAAACGCACCGAGCAATAATTTCGCAATTTTTAAAGCGCACTTGTAATATTATTACATAGTTATCCACAGACTTGATTGTATTAAAAAATTAAAGGTTTAAAATTAATTAGTCTTAAGTGAAAATTTAAGAGGTCTTATTTTAACAAGCGCGGACAAAGTGGAAATAAGTCTGCACTTTGTCCGCGCGATCTCAAAACAAAGAGCAATGCTCTATTATTATATTAACGTTAAAAAATAATTTATAAGTTTAAATAATTTATGAAAAGCAACAAAATTTTTTCCATTGCTTTGTCGGCGGTTATGTCATTTCTTTCTTTATTCACGATGACGTACGCGGCAACGACAATCAGCACCGACATCAATACCGGCGGGGCGCTGACGGTAATCGGCGCAAGCACATTGACCGGAGCGGTAGCCGCCTCCAGCACGCTACAAGCGACTGGAGCTGCGACTTTATATTCAACTCTTAATGTCTCCGGTCTGTCTACTTTAGCTAACGCCTCTACTACGATGATTTCAACGACTGGAAACGTATGGGTCAACGGTTTTGCCACCACGACAGCGTCTAACGGAAATTTTGCCACTCAAGGAACTTTGAATGTTTCCGGACTTTCTACTTTGGCCAATGCTTCCAGCACAATACTGACTGTTTCCGGCAATACTTATCTCGGCACGACGACCTTAACGGGAGGCAGTTCTTTGACTTTGGGCACTTTGGCTTCTGATCCGGCAAGTCCGGTAAACGGTCAAATGTATTACAGCACTGCCAGCAACGCAATCAGGGTTTATCAGAATGCGTCATGGGGAGTTTTAAATGCCGCTAACGGCTGGACTAAGAGCGGCACGACAGTTTACCCGTCTTCAATGAGCGACCAATTTCTGATAGGCACGACGACGGTTTCAGGTCTTTCTCAATTGACAGTTGAGGCCACTTCAACCGCAGGCACCCCTTTGACCTTGAGAGGATATAATAATCAAACAGCTAATCTTTTTCAGATTAGAAATGTTGGAAACACGAATCTTTTCGCCATAGACGCATCCGGCAACGCCTCTACTACGATGATTTCAACGACTGGAAACGTATGGGTCAACGGTTTTGCCACCACGACAGCGTCTAACGGAAATTTTGCCACTCAAGGAACTTTGAATGTTTCCGGACTTTCTACTTTGGCCAATGCTTCCACTACGAATGTTTCAGCCAGTGGCGCTTTGTGGATAGCGGGCAATGCCACGACCACTTCAGCTGGAAACATATCGACTAATGGTTCATTGACTTTGGCTAATAGCAGCACCGCCATTAACGGCATTGTGTTTGGATTCTGCAACATCGCCAATTCTTCGGCTGTAACCGCTTCCACCACCGCTTATTTCAACTGCACGGGGGCGACAGGCGTGACGACATCTCATAGAGTTTTTGTCCAAGCCACCAGTTCCTTGCCGATCAACCTTATGGTGATGGCGGCCTCTTCAACGGCTCAAGACACCATAAGCCTTGAAATATACAATAATGGCTGGATAGGAAGTCTTGCCCCTGGTTCTATCAGTTTGAATTTCTTTGGCATCAGATAATTTAGTAATTAGCGAAAAGGCAATTTAAAAAAATGAAAACTTATTTAACAGCTTTGCTATCCTTTCTAATTGCCCCCGCCTTGGCTTTTGCCGCTCTTGATGTCAATCTTTCCGGATCGTCCGTTATAAAAGTCGGGGGTTATAATTTGATTGTCAGCGGTAGCGCGAACATTGACTCAATTTCCGTCAGCGCGTCAAGTTTTTCAGTCCAACTTTCTCCGGGCGCGACCTTTACGGTGACTTCTTCCGACAGAAAGTCGTTTACCGTAGTTCCTTCCATTTATACCACCTCTTATACCACCTCGCAGACTTGCGACGCCTTCCAATCGTCGGTTACGGTTACTATGGCAACGGGAGGACCGGTTGACACGATAACGATAACTCCAAATTCCACCGAGTGCGCGTCTTCCGGCGCCAGCGGCGGCGGAACGAGCGGAGGCGGCTCGACTTCGGTCCAAACCTCTTCTTCCTCTTCCGCTCCGTCATCCTCCTCTTCTTCGGTTTCCTCAACCTCCGCTTCAGTCGTTCAAACCGCGAATTCCGCCTCAATCGTCGCCA
>JAGXAA010000045.1 GCA_018971765.1 Patescibacteria group bacterium | reverse complement strand
CTCCCATAAAGAACATCCTCAATAAAGTCTATAAACTTCCCTCGGTATTATCCACCTATGCGGATTTCACCGATATTAATCAGCTCTGTACATTTTGTATTTCTACAATAGACCGCCGTGATTTGATTGGTTTTCTATTTTCCGACATTTCTGTCGGACACTAGATTTTTATGAATAAAAATCTAGACTTTTTCATAGACGAAAATTCCTCTAGGATTCAGATTGCCTAAAAGACAAGCACGAAATAATAAATCCGAAGCACGAAACAAATTCAAATATTCAAAACTCAAAATCCTAAACGAGAATTTTCGTTTTGAATTTATAATTTGAAATTTAAATATTGTTTCGAATTTCGATATTCGAATTTCGAGTTTTCTTCTAAACGGTCTGAACCCAGCTCGCGTAACTTTTTAATTGGCGAACAGCCAAACCCTTGGGAGCTTCTCCACCCCCAGGATAAGTTGAGCCGACATCGAGGTGCCGAACAGTGCCGTCGCTATGGACGCTTAGGCACTACCAGCCTGTTATCCCTAGGGTAGCTTTTGTCCGATAATCTTTGGCCGCGTCTAATGCGGGCCGTCGGTTCACTATGCTCCGCTTTCGCGCCTGCTCGGCAAGTACGCCTTGCAGTCAAGCTGGCTTGTGCCATTACACTATCAGCACGGTTTCCATTCGCGCTTAGCCAACCTTAATAGGCTCCTCCGTTACTTTTTAGGAGGATAGCGCCCCACTAAAACTGCCCATCATATACTGTCGCCGCGCGTTTTTGCCGCGCGGATTAGAATGCATATCACAAAAGAACGGTGTTTCATCGGCGACTCCATTTCGTCCGAGAACGAAACTTCAAAGTCTCCCGTCTACGCTACGCAGTTGAAACATACACTCAATATAAAATTGCAGTAAAGCTCCTAGGGTCTTTTCGTCTAGCTGCAGGTAACCGGCATCTTCACCGGTATTGTATTTTCACCGAGCAAGCCCCCGAGACAGTTCTCCAGTCATTACACTATTCGTGCGCGTCAGAACTTACCTGACAAGGAATTTCGCTACCTTAGGACCGTTTATATTTTGTAGCTTAGCACCAAACAATGCTTCAACTTAGCAGTCTCTGTTTATCAATTTTAACTATTTGTTAACTCTCTATCGCTAGAGAGATCGGACTATATCATCGTCTTCAAATCGTCGACATTCAATTAATTTGAAACCGTCTTGCGTATAGTCTCTGAGGATTCTTCTTTTGATACGCAATCTGATAAATTATATTTTCGTTTTCTTCCTTTTCCCTCATTAAGAATTTCTCTTAGTTCAAGAATTTTCTGAAAACCTTCTTCTGTCAGATGTTCTCCGTCTGCCATTTTCTCAACAATAGAAGAGAAAATAGAAAAATTTGTCTTTTTTCGCGCTGAAAGAAATCCGAACCGTTTAAAAAACGGGATTATTCTTTCTTTCAGAGAAGTGATATTGGTCACTTCATAATAAACAACCCCGTCTTTTCTTTCTCGCAAAGTCCCACATCCAATCTCTTTTTTAATAAGAGCCAGAATGACGCGATCTTTTTGAGAAATATTGAACGAAGCGGTCAATTTCCATTGATCTCTGTAATCAATTCTCTTTTTCACTGAAACATTGAAGCTTCCTTCGCCGTCAGTGAATCCCGCGATATAGTTTCCCATATCCGGTTTGATTTGGCTTAACCAATTCATATTTACTTTTGATTACAAAAGAAGTCTTTCCTGCTGATTGTCTGCGTCATTATATTGTCACTGCTTTTCGATGAAAGCGAGTAATAATGAACACTTTTTTCCATCACTTATTTTTAAATAAATGATGGACCAGAGTTTCCAGCATATAGCAAGATTTTTTAGCGTAACTACAACGGTCAAATCTATAGTTACGGCCGACATTCACCAGGGCTTACAACAATCAGCACCGAGCACCACTTTTGAAATAATACTTTTTGTAATAACTTTAAAATATTTTCCAAATAAACTTTAAAATAATCACATTGATATTCCGTCAAAAGTGGTGCTTGGCACCGTCGTTGTTTGACCTTCTGGCATTGGTCAAGTGTCACCCCCTATACATCCTCTTGCGAGTTCGCAGGGAGCTGTGTTTTTGATAAACAGTTGCCAGAGATACTTTAGCTGCGCCCCTCACCAATTTTGGGCTCAAGCAAACTATATTTTAGTCGCTTGAGAAGTTCGTGTTTTCCTTTTGCGTGACCTTTCAGTTTTTTCTCGCGATCGATAGCGTCTTGCTGTGAACGAAAGAGCTCAAGGTAAATAAAATGCCACATGCCAGATTTTCTGGTAGTAAATTTTTTACCTTTGCCATTGTGCGTTCGCAATCGCTCTTTCGGATCAGTTGTTAAACCGATATAGATTTCTCTCGAAAGGTCATGCTGAATCAGATACACATAATACATTTTGCAATTATAGCCCAAAATTGGTGAGGGGAAGCCTTATTCCGAAGTTACGGCTGCTTTTTTGCCGAGTTCCTTGGGGACCTCTCACTCGTTCGCCTTGCTCTACTCGAGCTGACCACCTGTGTCGGTTTGCGGTACGGATTTTATGTATTTAAGTTTAGAGAATTTTCTTGAGAGTCTGCTTTGTTTTATTTTCACCGGCGAACCGGCAAATTTTCGCTTCGCTTGGAGGGTGCCTTCTTACGGCTCGCTTCCGGATTTTCCTGGAAGCCCTTCTTGCGACACGAACGCAAATCCAATAATGCGCAAAACATACTAGACTCCGTCCTCCCGTCACAACACATAAAAGTCATGGAATATTAACCATGTGTCCATCGGGTGCGGCTTTCGCCATCCCCTTAGGCCCGACTAACCCTTGGCTGATTGACATCGCCAAGGAAACCTTGGTCTTTCGGCGTGCGGGGTTCTCACCCGCATTGTGGTTACTTGTGCCAACATTCTTACTTCTCAACGCTCCACCATGGCTCGCGCCTTTGGCTTCATCGCGATGAGAATACTCTCCTACCACGCCATTCTGCCGAAGCAAAATGACATCCTCAATTTCGGTACTATGCTTAACCCCGATTATCTGCGGCGCAGAATCTCTTAGTGAGTGAGCTGTTACGCTATCTTTAAATGATGGCTGCTTCTAAGCCAACATCCTCACTGTCTGTGAAATTCCACCACCTCAAGCGTACTTAGCGTAGATTTAGGGACCTTAAGTTGAGATCCGGGCTGTTTCCCTTTTGACCAATGGAGCTTAGCCCCCACGGTCTAACTGCCTGGAAGTTTACTTCTGGTATTCGGAGTTTGATTGGTCTAATGAGATTTCTCCCTGTTTAGACCATCCAGTGCTCTACCCCCAGAAGGTAATCCAGACGCTAGCCCAAAAGCTATTTCGGAGAGAACCAGCTATTACCAAGTTCGATTAGCTTTTCACTTCTTACCACAAGTCATCCGATAGTATTGCACGGCTAACCGGTTCGGGCCTCCTCCCGACTTTCGTCGGGATTCACCCTGCTCATGGCAAGCTCACTTGGCTTCGGGTCTGATGTATACTACAAACGCGCTATTCACACTCGGTTTCCCTACAGCTCCACCCTTTGGGGGCTTAGCTAAGCAGCTTACATCAACTCGTTGGCTCATTCTTCAATAGGCACGCCGTGATCCACTCACCAATTTTGGGTTCTAGAAAAATTCTACAACACAAAATTGGTGAGGGACTCCGACTCCTTGTAAGCATATGGTTTCAGGTCTATTTCACCGCCCTTACCGGGCTGCTTTTCACCTTTCCCTCACGGTACTTGTTCACTATCGATCTCTAAGAGTATTTAGCCTTACCGGTTAGTTCCGGCAGATTCCCCCAAGCCATTCGTGTCTTGAGGTACTCAAGAACGGCAACGGAAAAGATATTTCATTTTCACTTACGGGGCTATTACCCTCTAGGGCTTTGCTTCCCAGCAAATTCTGCTAACGAAATATTTTGTAACTTTTCTCATTATAAATAATGAAGTTGCCGCCTTACTACTTCAGTCGCGCCTCGCTGTCCTCGGCACTGCAGACTAATAGCTGTAAGCTTCTGACTGTTAGCTTCCTGAATTTGAAAGCTAAAAGCTGATAGCTAAAAACTAAAAGCTGTCGTGACGAATCCAACGAGGCGCGACCGATCTGGGCTATTTCCTTTTCGCTCGCCACTACTAAGGAAATGTCGTCGCTTACGCGACATTGTTTTATTTTCCACCAGGTACTGAAATGTTTTACTTCCCTGGGTACGCTCTCTGACTTGCGTCAGAAGATTCCGATTTGCATCGGAATAGGTTTCCCCATTCGGAGATCTCCGGATCAAAGGTTGCTAGGCACCTCCCCGAAGCTTATCGCAGCTACGCTACGTCCTTCATCGCCTCTTAGAGTCAAGGCATCCACCATATGCTCTTAAATTTCCCATTAGGAAATTTAAAAACCACAATATTGTTTTAACCTGTTAAATAAAATCAAATTTTATTTAACAGTCTTAAGACTTACGCAGTGGGATGCAGTTCAAGGCCGCGAGCTCGGCTTGCGACCAAGCTGTATTATTTATACTGCGCGGGAGCAAACGAGCGAAGCAACGAAGAAATGCGCCGACTATGTAAGTCTTACCTGCCTGTCTGCGACGCGTTAAAAGACCCATAATAAAATGGTTGCGTCGCGACAGAATTCAGTTGTCAAAAATCATTCGTCCTGTAAAAAAACAAAAACCGCCTTTTAAAGCGGATTAATCAAACAACCAAAAAACTCGGTTATTTCTTCCGCTTTAAATAATTGGTTTTCTTTAACATATTCATCAATGTTCAATAGTATATATAAAAGAAAAATGGTGTCAAGCGAAAAAAGAAGGTTGTGGGTTTTAGGTGATAGGTTGTAGGTAAAAGATAAAGAACCGATGTTGATTTTTAATTGATTTTAAACAAAAAGCCTCGATTCTATATTTATAAAACCGAGGCTTTAAAATATTTATGCCCTGCTGCGGTAAGGTGCCAAATGGGACGAGTTCAAAAAGAAATTGGGGTTCACTGGTTTTATCATCAGTGGGCGGAGGTTTAGATTATGTATCATTTATCCAATCAGCTCAGTTAACTTTTTATTCACTTGATCTATCTTTTCTTCAAGCTCACGCGTGACCTTCTGCAGTCTCTTTAATCGCCCTGTAAGCTCGTAACGACCATGCTTCCTTAGATAATTATCATACCAAACTGTTCCACATGATTCGGAAATGGATCTAGCAATTTCCGCTCTAATTTCCACAACCACCGAAGTTAGCTTGTTTTCAAAAATTTTACATATTAACTCATCCTTCTCTTGTAGCAACTTAATAAGTTTAATATTGTCCATTTTCAATTCCCCCCCTATTATTTAAAGAACAAACCGCAACGCCTTGCGGTAAGGATTATCAAGAATTTGATAACATAAAAACACTATAATATTCTACGCAAGATGTCAAGCAAAAACCGCGCTCTTTTTTAGAGCGCGGAAATTTTCTGTTTTTTAATTTTTATATTTTTCAATCCAAACCGATTATTCTCCATGCTTTCTGTCCGCAATTTCGTGTCTTATCTTCTCAATGTATCTCGCCGCCGCTTCCTGTCCGCCCAAGCCGAAAGACAATCCTATGGCGAGGGAGAAAGCGATTATTACGCCGGTAAACAAAGTCTGGATGAAAGAAACCGCGATGCCGAGTTGCATCATTGTCGTCAAGATGGCAAAAATCCAAATAGCCCACTTAGTGATGGCCCCCAAAAAGTTTGCAGATTTTATATTTGCCGCCTTGGCCGAGCCGACGACGATTTTTTGCATAGCTTCGGCGATAACTACCGCGACAAGAAGAATGAATATGGCGATGATGACCTGCGGCAGATAGCTTAGCACCACATTTTTCAGAAAGTCATTTACTTGAGCAAGCTTGAGCACATCAAGCGCGGCGACCAAAAAGACTATTATGAAAAACCATTTTATGAGCCCTCCGATGAAAGCGCCTGAATTAAGATTGAAACCGGCCTTGGTGACCAAATCGCCCACTCCAGCGCTTTTGAGCGCGTTATCCACCTTAAGCGCGCTTATGATTTGCCCGACAATCTTCCCCAATATGGAACCAATTATCCAGCCGATTATGAATATTACGATTGCGACGAAAAGATTTGGAACAAAATTAGCCAATCCTATTCCAATTTCTCGAAACGAGCTTTGAAGAACATCGCTCCATATTTGTATTAACATATGTTTTTTTACGCATTCTCACAATTAACAATTGCAAGGATGTTTTTGTTTATTTTGATAAAATTTTAACGATATGACAAGCTTGATGCGAATGATCGTAACTCATATCAAGCTTGACGACCTTTGTTTTTATGCCCTAAATTATAACCTTTTTCAAAAATCGATTAAAGGGCAGGTGTGGATAAAGAGCCGCTCGCAATCTCTTTCTAAACGCACGAGTATTTTCCTACTAGAAAATCTCTCTGCTCGTCAATCAAGAAAATAATCAATGTGAGAACATTGTTATTTTCTAATTTCCTGCGCAAGGCTTTTAAAAAGAGAATGCTCGCTTGAGTGATGAAAAAGATTTCCATAACCTACTACCTAACACCTACAACCTATTCACCTTATCCCAATCCTATCAAGAATTTTTTCGTGTTTGTAGTCCAAAATATCTCTTATCAACTTGTCGCAGACACCTAATCTGTAAAGAAAATCAGCGGTCTCAAAAGCGGTGTAATTTATCTCCCTGCCGATTTCGGACTCTATTGTCTTCACGGCGTTTTCCAACGCGAATTTTCGCAAATTGTCTCCGACTATTAGAATATCCACTCGGCTATCCGGGTCCTGAATGAATACGCCTGCCACGATCAGCGCTTTCAATTTGCCAACATTGGATAACCGTCTAAGTATTTCACCGTGCCTTATAAGCTGGGCATTAATAAGAAGCCCTTGGAGCTCCGAGAGGTAATGAAAGTCTCGATTCAAAATCCAACCGTTAGTTTTTTTCTTTATCATCTCGCTCTTATTACCGCTTTCCTTTTTGACATCTTTGAAAAAAATTCTTTTCTTAATCAATTTTATTTTCTCCAGTTCGGAAATTTCGCGCCTGACTTGTTTGAGAGCTGATTTGGTTTTTAACGTCGCGTCTTTCATGTCAAACGCCTGTTCCGGGTTGAAAAGGAAAAGTCGCATAATCTTAACTTTCTCCGGCGTCCCGAATAATTTTCCTAAAATTTCCATAGTGTTTGAAATTTTATCAGTTTGCTTTCTAATTTTCAATAGAATTAAAATGCCAGATAAATATAAGAAAAATGCCATGAACTTAATCATGGCATTTTATATGGCGTGACTGAATCTAATCAAGATTCAGTCTTTCGAAAATCAAAATAATTCAAAAAAACAATCACGCAATACATTAGACCTGTTGCCATATAGACTTTTTTGATACAATATCGGCATGAACATCCAAAAACTCTCTCGCGACCCCAGAGCGATGAAATCCTTGACGGGGTTAAGCTATCAGGAATTCGCTAATTTGATTCCATCCTTTGAAAAAGCCTATCTGGACGAACAAAGACACAAACCGAATCGACAAAGAAAAGTCGGGGGAGGAAAGAAAGGAAAGCTTCCCACAACGGAAAGCAAGCTG
>JAGXAA010000044.1 GCA_018971765.1 Patescibacteria group bacterium | reverse complement strand
ACGGGCGGCGCCACTCCCCTTTTGACCATATGGAACCAGCAAGCGGTATGAAGGTCAATCGTCCGATAAGCTAAAGGCCAATTTATGTGATACCTTTCCGCCGCTTTGTGAATCGCGTCTCTGTCAAAGGAAGGATTCTGTCCGGCGATGGTGTGCTCGCTTGACGGCAGAACCCAAGCCAAAAAAGATTTGACCAACGACTCTTCGGTTTGTTTTTTATTGTCCGTAATCTGTTCCCTTGTGAAGCCATTGATCGCGAGCGCTTCATCCATAATATGCGCCCCGTCCCAAACGCGGCACTCGCCGTAAAATTGATTTTTCGAATTCGAAAAATCCACGGCGCCTATGGACAAAACAGAATGCTTTGCCGGCTCAACTCCGGACGATTCAACGTCAACGATAATCATATAACAATATTATATCAGAGAAAAATATTAACAAATAATTAATCAATTTTTCGCTCAAAATAATTGACTATATCGCCACGAACAACTATTATTGTTTATAGAAAAAATAGGCAAGCACTTTTGCATGGTTAAATATATTTATTTCCCAAACGCTTCAATTGAAATAAGGAGGATAAATAAATGAGCGATATAAGAATTCTGCATTACGCGATCAAATATCAAAACGCAAACATCGTTATCATAAGATTTTCTAAAAGAGAAATTTCCGCTTTTTTAAAAAAATCTTCAGTTTGGATAGAAACAGGCGATGACCCTAATTATTTTTGGGAATGTTTTGAAGAGGCCTTGCTTGAAATATCCGGAGTTTTGTTTGTGATAGTTGAAGGATACGAAATAACGGTGATAAAAAATTTCTGTTTGCCAAATTGGGGCAGAATCATCGAGGATGTGATTTGGTGCAGTCTTTTTTTCTTGAATCCAAACGGAGGAGCGATTGAAGTAAAAAATGGCAAAAATATCGGGAAATTAATAACGCACAAATTTGACGCGGTTGAACCTGAATATCCGCGCAAAAAATAATAAAAGTTCATAAGTATTTATGACACAAAAAAGGACTGGTAAAAACCAGTCCTTTCATTTTTTTACGCAAAGATCGAAAATCGAAAATTGAATTCGGACATTTTTACTTTGAATTACGAATCGCATGACCCGCGAACGGAGTCAAATATAATGGTCGAATACACCCCGCCCCTCCCGAGGCGGAACAAGAGCTATTCCGTTTCGGATGAGCTCCTCTTCGCGTCCGGATCAAATACTGCTTTTATTTCAATCCCCTGCAGTTCGTAGCTGGAGCGTAACCGGCTTTTTGAGCCTCCGCTTCGGAGGCGAACCGGATTTTGTTTTCTTCTTTTATTTTTAGGACAGCGCCGCACCACGGCAAATAATATTTTGTCCCCGTTTTTGACCCGACGAATGATTTTTCCGGATAATTTTGAATTATTTTGGCGGATATCAAATCTTTAATGGGAGCTTTTTTATTTGGCAAAGACCAAGAAGATGAATTTATTTCAACCAAGACGGGCGTCCTCTTCCCTTCCAAAGCCGACAGTCTGCCCAGCCCAAAACTTGCGAATGCCGCAAGTATAATGACAATCGCGACAAAGAAGTCGGCGCGGAAAACGGTTTCCGCCTTATGATTGAACATAAAAGCCGAATTTCGGCATTCGCCCTTGATTTTTAACAGCAAATCTTTTATACTCATTAAATTATTATATCAGACAATTTTAGGTTTTAAATTCACATATGGCAACAAAAAAAGCGGCAGGAGTATCAAAAAACGGCAGAGATTCCAATCCGAGGTATCTCGGAATAAAGCTCTACGCGGGGGAAACGGCTAAGGTCGGTTCTATTTTGGTGCGCCAAAAAGGGCGAAACATCCTGGCTGGTCAAAATGTCGGTATCGGCAAAGACCACACTCTTTTCGCCCTCAAAGACGGCAAAGTTGAATATAAAGAGAAAAGAAAAGGAAACTATGATTCATCGTGGTCGGTAAAGAAGATTGTGAGTGTTAAGTAGAAAGTCAATCTTAATTAAACTTTTAACCCCTCAAGTTCGCAAGTGCGAAATTGAGGGGTTTGACTATCGCCAAAAGGATACTTGATGAGGCCTAATCTGTTCTTCAAACGCTTTAAAAAATTCTTTTGAGTGTTTACCTGAACATATCGGCTCATTGCATGTGGCAATATTATCAATTTCTGCCGATAATTCTTTAAATAATTTTGAAGTTTTTAATTCCGACGAATTAAAAACTACATTCTTGTAATAAACATCGTCTTTAAAAATTTCTAGAGCGACGAGGGCATAACCATAAAGTTTCATTCCTTGCCACAGCCCTGACTCATTTTCTATTTTTTCTCCTTCTATTAATTTTGCGAATTTTGCTAATTTATCAAGTATTAAATCCTTGCCTCTCAATAATGCCTCTTTCTCTTTTTCAATCAGCTGTTCTCCGCGCTGGTATTTTAAGAGTATAAGAACAACTTTGTTGGATAACAATGACAACCTGCGTAAAGTGCCTAATTCAGAGAGATCAACTTTAGACATTTATAACTCCTTTCTTAAAAAATACTTAAAATCGATTTAAAATGACTTTATCTGAAAAATAATATACATAATTTAGATGTTATTTGCAAGGCGCTAAACTACAGATCCTTTAATAACAAGCTTAAATTTAATTGTTTTATCCGCAACCTTGACGGAGATTTCGTGCTCGCCGACTTCTTTGATGGGTTTTTCAAGAATTACAAATTCGGGCAACATATCGATTTTAGCTTGCTTTTTTATTTCGGGGATAATTTGCTCCTTGCGTATGCTGGCAAAAAGATGTCCTTTTTCGTTGGCTTTTTCCGTCATCTCAATCTTAATACCGTCTAATTCTTTCAAATTCATTATCAAAAGATCTTCTTGGATTTTGAGGCGCTCAAGATCATTTTTCTTTTTAATTCCAATCTCCTTAATATTCTTATCCGTCGCGCGGACCGCCAACCCTTGAGGTATAAGCAGGTTCAAAGCGTGGCCGTCTTTGGCTTCTTTAAAATCATATTTTTTGCCCAGCCCTTTTACATCTTTCAAAAGTATTATTTTCATGTTTTCAGATTAACATAATTCAAATTTAAATTCAATTTATTAATACCGATTTTAAACATTAAAATGTTTTTTTCAGCAGATACTTTATAAGACTGTAAATGACGTAAATTGCCATTGCTCCGATAAACGTGAAAATAATAATCTTGAATTCATATCGTTTTAATCTTCCTAAGAAAATTTCCATAATGTCTCCGAAAAAATAACCGGCGATTCCGACGCTCAACACCCAGCACATCAATCCCAGAGAGTTAAAGAAAAGGAAGACCGGCGTCTTTATTGTTGACATTCCAAGACTTAAAGGGACAATGGTTCGGAAGCCATACATAAAACGAAGGGCGAAGGACAGAAATGCCGCCCTTTTGTCAATATGCTTTTGCGGTTTTAACATAAGATTCTTCAGCTTTGGCCACTTTTCAATCAATTTTTTGCCCTTGTGTCTTCCGGCAAAAAACCAAGACCAGTCGCTCACCATCGCGCCTATGAGAGCGAAAAAAAGGACAAGCGGCAATTTCAGAAAACCTCCGTACGCCGCGAGGCCTCCTAAAATCAAGACGGCTTCGCCCTCAAATATCCCTCCGAAAAAAACCGCGATATAACCGTAAGAAATAATGAATGAAATAAGCGACATAAAACCATTATACGCGAAATAATGACCATCGCAAAATAACGGCTGATTTCTTGCCTTTAAAGATTTAAACTGCTAAATTTTATCGTATTATCAGTGAAATGGATTTTTATCATTAAGCAAAAAATTATGGAAAATAAAATTTCAAAAAATACGGAGGCGCAAGCAATTAATCCATCCGATCTTATAGCTTATCAAGACGGATCGGTGGTAAGCCGCGAAATAATCAAAAAGACTAATGGCAGCATTACGGTGTTCGCGTTTGATGAAAACGAAGGATTAAGCGAACATACCGCGCCTTATGATGCCATCCTTCATGTGCTGGAAGGAGAAGCTGAAGTAAAACTCTCCGGAAAAAGCCATCTTCTAAAAGAAAAAGAAGTGATAATTATGCCTGCAGGCGAGCCGCATTCCGTAAAAGCGCTGAGGAAATTGAAAATGCTTTTGACAATGATAAGATCATAAGGATTTTTCTAATTTATCAATCAATCAATATGAATCGATAATCTTTTTCCGACCAAATCGGACCGGCGCCGCCAACTCCTATTCTGGCAGTCCGCTTTGTTTTCCTCTTGTTCGCCCGCTCTCCCCTGTCTTCAAACCAAAGGCCTGTTTTGACGGAAGTATTTTTGCCGTTTAACTTTCTGTCTATTTTTAAAAATCTCGTAAGTCTGCCCGGACCATTTATCTCACCGGCGCCTCTTATCAAAATCGCCGCGGGATAATCTTTTTTGTTCGTCACGATATTCAGCATATTGTGCATTCCGTAGGTAAGATAAACATACAAATTTCCAGCCTCGCCGAACATTACCTTGTTTCTCTCCGTCTTTCCTGTATGAGCGTGAGACGCTTTGTCCTCAAATCCGTCATAAGCTTCCACTTCATTTATCTTAAGCGCGATTTCCTTATCTCCCAATCTTCTCACTAAATATTTTCCGAGCAGATCCTCCGCCGCCTCAAATGTGTCTCTTTCAAAAAATTTCTTGCCTAATATTTTTCTCATATTTGATTTTATCTCCTTGAATCGCGAAACGGAAAAATTCATGACGGGTTGGGCAATTCAAATATTTTTTATTCTTCCTCCGGCTTATCTATCGGCAGAGCCTCAAACGAGGAAGTAATGCCGGTTATTCTCATTACATCCTTATCAATTTTTTTAAACTCTTTGCCGGACGCGTTGAAATGATTGACTGTCGTCGTCAAAGAATTGCCGAGTTTTTGATGATACTCTTCGTAGCTTCTCAAATGCTTTTGCAGATCCTCGACATTTTTTCTTATTTCTTTCGCCGACTCCTCTATCTGCAAAGCTTTCAAGCCCTGCAGAACTGTCTGTAAATAGGCAAGGAAAGATGTCGGCGACACGATAATGACATGCTTTTCTTTGAACGCGTATTCAATCAAATCTCTCGTGTTTACTTTAACAGCTCCGACTTGAGCCACCAGCAAATCGTAATAAATGGCTTCGTGAGGAATGAACATGAAAGCGAAATCCATCGTTCCTTCGGAGGGCTTGACGTATTTAGAAGTTTCATCAATCCTGTTTTTGAGGTCGGCCTTGAAAGCTTTTTCCAGCTTTTCTCTTTCAGCCGAATCTTTCTCTTCGCTCAAACGATTGTAATTTTCCAGAGAGAATTTTGAATCAATTGGTATGATTTTATCTTTGACAAAAACTGCCGCGTCCACTATCGTGCCGTCTTTAAAAGGATATTGCATTTTGTAACTGCCCGGGGGCAAAACATTTCTAAGCAATGTTTCCAGATAATATTCTCCGAGAATTCCGCGCTGTTTCGGATTTTTCAAAATATCCTGAAGAGATTGGAGCTGATCGGCGAAAGACACGACCTGCTTGTTTGTTTCGTCAAGGCGAGTGAGCCGTTCGGTAATGTCCCTGATAATTTTTGACGATTCAACCGACTGATAACGCATCGATTCGTTCATTTGCTTCGATGACTCCCCGAGCTTACGGTCGACGGTTCTCGTCAATTCGTTAACCTGCTCAAGAATAAGCTTGAAGCCCGTCTCATCAGACTCTTTTTTTGACTCCCCTCTTCTTCTAAGGGCAAATCGGATTAAAAAAATATTGAAAATGCCAATAAGAAAAAGAATTATCAATAAGATTGCAATCAATTGGTTGGACATTCGGCTATTATACCAATCTAAACGCGATTGTGATAGTATTATTGAAAGGTTGCGGAGACAGGTTTTGCAGGAAAAAGAAAAATTTATGAATTACGAAACGGAAAAATTTAAGTCCTCGGGTCGCAAAAACTCTCTGTCTCTTAAGGTGTTTTTGCTCAACCAGACTGTAAATTTTTCCGTTTCGTAATTCAAATAAAAATGTGAAATATATTTTCTTCTATTCTTGTTTTTCTGAAAACTTAAAACCACTGCCTAAAATCTATAATCTTCTAATAAAAATATGTTGCAAAAACAAATAAAAGAACAAATAAAAATGGCTATGCTCGCCAAGGATGCCGTCCGTTTGATTGTCTTGCGCGGACTTCTTGCCTCCTTTACCAACGAGCTGGTCGCGACAAAGAGAAGACCGCAGGAAGAGCTGTCGGACGCGGAGGCCGTCGCCGTGATCAGAAGATCGGTAAAGCAAAGAAAGGATTCAATGGATCAGTTTAAAAGAGGCGGGCGCGAAGATTTGGCGGAAGCGGAGGAAGCGGAACTTAAAATTCTTGAAACTTATCTGCCAAAAATGATGAGCAAAGAAGATGTGAAGAAAAAAGTCGCTGAAGTTAAAGAAAAGCTCGGTATTGCCGATAAATCAAAAATTGGCCAGCTTATCGGCGCGACAATGAAAGAATTAAACGGTCTCGCCGACGGCGCCGATGTCAAAGAAGCCGCCGAAAGTCTTTTTTTGTAAAAACCGCTCGAAAATTAACCCATCGACAAAATCACTTCTCAACGCAACCATTAAAAACTTTTACTTGAGCATTGTATTTATCAATAAGACTTTTTATTCCATCGCTTAAAAACTTTATCTGCCCGACGATTTCATTATATTGCCCGACCTTTTTATTGTATTCTTCGGCGACTTCAATCTTCCCTTTTCCCATGGATATTATTTCAAAATAATAAGCCTTGGCTTTTATGTCGAGCAAACTCATCTTGTTTTCTCCTTCATCTATTGTTTTTTTTATGGAATAATTCGGCTCGTTGCAAAGACGGAGGGGGCGTCCGAAAATCTGAACCGCGAGCCACGCTTTCTTGCCTTTGTATAATCCCCTTTCCGCCGCGAATCCTATCTCAGTGTATCTTTTATTCAAAATATTGGCTCTATGACCGGGACTGTCCATCCAAGCATGCACGAGAGCTTCATCGCCGCCAAAATTTCCCAGCGCTATATTTTCCCCGATTAAAATAAATTCATACCCGATGTCACTCGCAATATTCGACGCTCCTATCCCCGTCGGCGATTTGTGTTCGAAATATTCTTTTGCGAACATATCTTTGATTCTAATGCTTGCGATTTGATTGAGTTTTGAATTTTCCGATAATGGCGACAGAGATCCGTTTTCTCTTCTTTGTCTGTTTGTTTCGTCTAGTATTCCTCCGATTGAAAGGCGCGACTCCGGATAATCTTTTTCGCTTAAAATAGGCGGCAGTTCCAAGATTTTATTCTCCATCTTCTCAAGAATCTTTTCAGTGGAGGTTGCTTGGATATAATTCGCGATATCAGGCGCGTTGATTCCGGAAGATTTTAAAAAATAAAATCCGAAAGCGACAAAAGGAATGAAAATAACGGCGGAAATCAAAAGTTTTTTCATAAGCGCATTTTATCATAAAAAATAGGGAACTTTCACAAAGTTCCCTATTTCGGGAGGGCGATTGTACGCAATTTAGACGAGCAGTCCGCAAAGCAAACCGCTTTTTTTCATCAAGTCACTGATTTCCGGAGTTATTTCTTTCCCTAAATTTTTTTTCAAGAGCCTCATAAAGACAACTCCTAATTTT
>JAGXAA010000095.1 GCA_018971765.1 Patescibacteria group bacterium | reverse complement strand
GTATTCTTGATTGACGCCATCCTCTCCAGAAGCATTGCCGCCGCCGATTTTCACCATCCCTTTCCATTTTGAATCATTATTAGCCATCGCCGTCGCTTGAGAAGATTTACTTCCCGCTTGAAGAGAAAGCAAAACCGGCGAAACGGTTTTGACGGATTTTGTCGCCTTTCTTCCCACTCCTCCCAGTCCGAATTTGCCGATAAGCCAAGCCGCCAAGATTATAATTACGAACCATTTCAAATCCGACATCGGGTTGCCTTTTTTTTCTTCGTCTTTCGCCATTTTTTTAATTATAGCTTTTAGGCGGTAGGTAATGCGGATATTGGATTTCCGCTTGCGCGGAAATGGCAGAGAGAAAAGTCGCGAACTAATTTTTTTTCTTTTTTCCCCATGGCATAAAACCTAATCACTGGAACTTAGCTTATCATATCAGAAAAAAATAAATAGTTTCTAGCGGCGACAGTAGCTAAAACCTGATTCACTATCCCTGCTTTATGAACAATTATCGTCTAGACGACTATGAATGCACGAAACGCAGAATTAGAGACCTCGGGTCGCAAAAAATCTTTGTCTTTTGAGGTATTTTGCTCAATCAGAGCATAAATTTTGCGTTTAGTGATTCAAGATAAACGAGCAATTATCAAGGAACATTGTCATGAACAGCAACATCGGTCAGGACGACTGATTCTGCGGGTTTAGAGGAGACCCCGATGGAATTGTCAGTGATTTCTCCGCCAGTTATCGCAACCGTGCTTTTAGGAGAATCCGCCGCGATGCCCGCCCCTTTAGCAAACCCTTCAACCGTTGCGTCTCTGACATTCGCCGTCCCTCCGCGAATATCAATGCCGTTCGCTCCCCCGTTTTGAACCGCCGCGTTTGAAATAGTGGAAGTTGAATCGTTAAGTCTAATGCCGTCGCTTGAAACATTTTCTATGGTCGAACTCGCAACAGCCAAAATTGAATTGTAAACAGCGACCCCGTCTCCGCGGCTTATTCCATCAATCGTGGTCGAGGCGATTGTCGCGTTTGAATTATTGTAAGCGCCGATGCCGTTGCCTCTTGAAATATTTTTAACACTGGAACTTGCGATGACGAGAGTTGAATCATAAATACTGATGCCATCCCCGTTTTTTACTCCCCCAATCGTCGTTGACGAGATCCTTACGGAAGAACCGCCGTAAACGCCGATCGCGTCCGAATTAAGGCTGTTTGTAATTGTTGACGACGCGATAGAAATGGCGCTTCCGCCATATGCCGCCGCCGCTTCATTCGTCGTGCTGGAAAAATTCGCGTTTTTAATAATCGCGGAACTGCTGTCATTCAGCTCAACTCCCATTGCGTCGCTCGCAAATTTCGCATTCGTTATCTTGACCGTCGCGCTTTTGTCTAATCTTACGCCTCCGATTTCGGAGATTACGGCATTGTCTATCGAGCTTGTTCCGGAATTTCCGGAAATTATTACGCGATTGGAAATCGCCGAACCGGAAAAAGAATCGAAAACGA
>JAGXAA010000094.1 GCA_018971765.1 Patescibacteria group bacterium | reverse complement strand
GCCCCTCGGATTATGTCTATAACATCTGACACGCTTTTAGGCGTTAGAGAATCTTCTCCCACTCCCTTGATCCCCAGCTGGCCGAGAACTTTTTGTAAGTCGTCCTTTGTTTTGCTTGGGTCGAAAAGACCGATGACATGGATAGAGCCGTTTTTTGACCCTCCGCACGAAATCTCTACGCCCGGAAATACAACGAATCCTTTTTTCTTTGCGGCTTCTTTTACAGAATCTATAAAATCAACGGAGTTATGATCCGTTATCGCAATAGCGTCTAAGCCGACATTCTGGGCATGTTCAACTATTTGTTCTGCGGTTACTTTTTTATCCGCGAAATCGTGAGACGCGGGAGAGTGAACATGTAGGTCAAGTTTTCTTAACTTTAGCGACATATCTATTTACTCCAAGCCCGGATAACCTCTTGGAAATTTCGGGGCTTTTGTTGTTGGGCTTCCCAATCCTCCTGCTTGATATAGAGCATTTTATAAACCGCTTTTTTCTGACTGGCGTTTACATCATCACACCATTGTTCGAGACGCTTTATTTTCTCCACGTCGTCCAAGTCCTCACGACCTTTCGTTTCCACTATGTAATACTCTCTTGACGACACTTTTACAATGTAGTCGGGATAGTAATCAGAAATGTTGCCGTCGGCGTTTTTATAGTCAATTTTGAAGTGAACCGCGAAGTAGTTTTTGACGTATGAAATTATGTCGTCACAGTTTTCAAGGAAACTTGCGAACTCCAATTCAAAATGACTATCGCCAATAATCTTATTGAAGACGCTCTTTTTAGGAACGATATAACCCTGATCCTTTACTACGAACGGGCGGCTCTTACTGATTTTTATGTAGTCCCTGATTTCGGCTTCTCCCTTATCTAAAACAGTTAACTCGTTTATCTCTTTTTTGAAAGTTTCAAAAATCGTCCGCGAAGCCTCAATCTCCGACAAGTTGCGAAGCGAGTTTAAGTTATCAAGTTCAATATTCTTGTCGAATAGTTGGCTTTGTATAAACTCCTTCACTTTTTCGTAGAGAATATCGTAGCCGCTCACCAAGCGTAGCTCTTTCATAACGCTTTGCGTGAAGTAGCCAACCACGCTTTGGTAGTTCGGGACGAAGTTGCTGTCCAGTTCGGTTTTGTGAGTTATCTCGCCGCTCGAAATATCGCGGAAAACAATCTCTCTTTTTTCTTCTTCGGAAAATTCTTTGAGCGGGATTTTCTTATGTCCGAATTTCGCCACGTTAAGCTCCGAAAGATTTTTATACTCGCGATATATTCTTGGCGTGAGAACTGGAATCTCAATATCCAGTTTCTCAATGTCCTTTTTCATATTCTCCCGATCAACTTCAACCACAAGCGGACTTTTTGGTCCTGAACCTTCGCCCATTTTCTTGTGTTCAAGTTCAACGCCTTCGCTTTTGATAGATTCCACGAAGTCCATAAATGCGTCCGTGCCGACTACGCTGACTAGCTCCGGTAAATCAGGGTCGCGATACATACGACGCAAACC
>JAGXAA010000043.1 GCA_018971765.1 Patescibacteria group bacterium | reverse complement strand
TAATTTCGTTTCGTCAAAAACTCTCCTCTTTTTCAGAAGCGATACGGCAATGCGCAGAATCTTCCTGCCAAGAATGCACAGAATGGTATTGTGATGCAGACCTCTCGCTTTGTATCGCACATAGGTTGATTTCATTGGTTCTCGTTGGAATGAACCAAAGGCCGCAAGGAACAAAGCTTCTCGCAAATATGGTGAGCCTCTCTTGGAAATATGTCCGTGATGTCCTGCCTTGCCACCGGTCTGCCTCACGGACGGATCAAGACCGGAAAAGGCAACAATCTGGTCAATCGTTTTAAATCTCTCTAATGGCAGAAGTTCAGCAAGCAAGGTTGCAGCCAAAAATGGAGTAATGCCCGGAATGGAATCTAAGTACTTCACATCATTGCCTTTGCTCCATTCTTTGGCGATGATTTTCTTCAGTTTTTCGCATTGTTTGATCATATATCTTGATACGGAATCTTCATTGATGCCCCGATATTCTTTCATATACTTGTCATGTCGCATATGATCGGTGGCTGACTGTCTTAGATGCCAGTAATGGCGGACAAGAGCTTTCTTCTTAGCCATCTCTTCCGTTTCCACAAAGCGGTAGCCGTAATCTTGTGAAGCTAGAAATGCCAGATTCTGCGAATCAACCTTGTCTGTCTTTCGTTTCCTGATGGACAACCGAGCGATCTGTTTAGTATGCAAGGGATTAGCCACCTTAATGAAATATCCTTCGTCTGCGAGTGTTCTGCACGCTCTCCAGTGGTACGGTCCAGTTGATTCAAAGAGAATTGGATCGTCTTCAGATACATTGTTTGTTTCTAGGTAGACAAGAAACTTTTTAAATCCTAAACTTGAATTGGGAAAGAGAGCTGGCATCGCCGAATTGCCATCAGAATCCCTGATGCTTGCGACCAGCTCTGTCTTTCCCACATCCACGCCGATTGATTGTGTTTTCATGGGATTTTTCCAAAAAATTAAATTGTAAAAGAAAGAAGAGAAAAGAGAAGAAAGAATCCAATCGCAAGCCTGTTTGTATTCGCACGCTCTAGGGCGTAACCAGTCATAGGCGTTTGGAAGAGAACTGGAGCGATATTCCCCGCCGGTAGCTAAAAGCTAAGTCAAGCAAGATCGTCTCCCACTAAATCGTATCTCTTCCTAAAGAGATGATACAGTCAAGCGCATTTGCATTTGATCCTCGGACATTTCCGCTAGGGCGTCCATGACTAAAGGATGAGCGCCGCCGTAATCTTGCAATACAGAAGTTTAGTAGCGAAAGCGACACCACATACAGCCGATATGAAAACGAGGAAGGGGGTTGTGCGAGGGCGGACTCCGAAGGCACGCCAAACGAAGCCAGAAGGCTCTAAATAACCACTAGACGAACGAAAGCACTGAATACTCTAACTAATCACTGCGAGGAGGAGACCGAAGCTGGGGGAAGGATTCCTTCCTTCCCCCAAACAGCCTGGCGCCCGAGCCACCCGCCCGCAGGCGGGCAATGGCGAGGAAACGCGCCAAACCTAGACATCTAGGCGCGAGTAGCCCTAGCGGAAATGTCCGAGGCGAATGCCGAGGATGGACTCCATGGGCTGGACGAACCACTAGCGATAAAAAATGACACGAGGATCAATATTGAATTTGCATTTTCTTCCGACTGCTTCTTCCTTAGAAGAAGCCCGCCCTCGCCCCATCGCTTTTCCATGCTTGATTTGTTTTGCGCGGGATTTTTTTGAAAAGGTATGGGCGATGGGGCGAGGACTTGACTTATAGTTTAACATACAATACACTCTTTACAAGTGCATAACACTTGTGTAAGGATAACACATATATTACAATAGCGTAAAATCTATGGATAAACAAGATCAAAAAAACGAACACCCACGAGATCGCTTCAAGCGACTTGCTACTCTCCGAACAAACGCCGTCTTGAAGCGGCTAAAAGTTTTGAGCAACTGTGCTAACCGGCAAATTTATGAATACGACGAGCAAGATGTGGACAAGATTTTTTCCGAAGTCGAGCGGAAGATGAAAGAAGCGAAAGCAAAATTCCACTATCCGAAGAAAAAAGACTTCAAGCTCTAAATATGACAAAGATAGAAAACAACAAAGATATGTTTATCAAACTCTTGTCTGTTTCATCATCAGACGAGATAGCCGCTCTAATTGAGAGTGATAATTTTTTTAAGCCAGAAAATTGCGAATGGAAACCATACGGGGGTAGAGACAATAACGCCGGGCAAGTTGAGGGACAGATGAAAAGTTCCAGCAATGCTTTGGTAGAAAAATTAACGAATTCGATTGACGCGCTTTTAATGCGCCGCTGTTATGAGGTCGAGGGATCTGCGCCAGATAGCAAAGATCCTAAATTGCCAAAATCGCTATCTGAAGCCATAGGCAAATACTTTGGTGGCGAAGACGAAATCAATAAAAAGAGAAGTGAGTGGGCAAAACGTCATTTGGTCGTTTTGGCGGAGGGAGATAAAAAGCGACCAACTCTTACAGTTATTGATCGTGGTGAGGGACAATCTCCGGACAGAATCCAAAACACAATCGTCCACTTAAGTGGCAGTATTAAGCGCAATGTTGATTTTGTCTTTGGCAAATATCATCAAGGTGGATCGGCGGCTATTCGCTTTTGCGGAAGCAAGGCAAAATGCTATCAATTGGTACTTTCTCGCCGCGCAGAAACCATTGCCGACAAAAGCAAGCCGAATGATTATGGCTGGACATTAGTAAGACGAAACTACAAAAGCCGAACCGCTTTTTACGAATACTGCGCCGACAAGGACGGCAATACTTTTTCTTTCAAATTTGATAAACCATTGAAAATTGACGGCCTTGATATTGAATTTACTGACGGCTGTCTTATCCGGTTATATGACTATTACCTTGATAACCCATCAAACATAACTTATGGTCGCAATTCTCTTGCTTTCGATATAGACCAAAAACTTCAAAAATCTCCACTTCCAATTTATCTCCAAGATATGCGGGGATGGAGAGGCGATACAAAATATACAATTGCTGGTCTGCTTCGCCGAATTGAAGACAATAAGGATATTGTCGCCGACGACATCACACTCCCCGCTGGACTTGGTGAGGTGGGTGTTAGAAATATCCGTTGTATTCGTCTCAAACACATCAGTGACGCAAAAGGCGTTGAATCATACAAACTACAACGCGAAAAAATATTTTATGTTGAAAATGGACTTGCGCTCGGCTACGAAAATGAGTCATTTTTACGTACGGATTGCCAACTCCCCGCACTTGCGCCTTATTTGCTTTGCTATATTGATATGTCGGATATTCCGGTTGAACTTGCAAACTTATTCCACGCAGGCAGAGAAGAATTCGCACATACAGACGACTACCGCACTTTGAAAGATCGCCTCAAGACATTTTTTGAAAATGAGATTTTTGAAAAATGGGATAAAGAATATCAGGAAAAAAGTTTAGCGAGCGCGAATGAAAATAACAAGGAACTCGATAAACTTATTGAAAAGGCAATCGTTGATGATCCAGAACTCAAGGAATTACTTGGCATTGGCGAGGAGATAAAAATTCCAAAAGGCAAAGAAGAAGATAAGGAAAAGTATGTTGGCGAGGAAGACCCAAAGAAATTTGAGTATGTCGGCGAACAGCCAAAAGAGGTTGATAAATCTTCGTATGCTCTCGTGTCGTTCAAAACAGAAGCCGAGGATAAGCTACTTACGAGAAAGAAAAATCGTTATTACATTGAGTGGTCGAGGGAGTCAAAACTCTTTGATGTCGTACTTCGTGGAATGAACAAGGGCGTTATATCGCTTCGTATTGACTGCAAAGAAAATGCAAAGATTGGCGACGAAGATAAAATTACTTTTTCGCTCCTTGATTCAGAAAAGAAAAAGAAATTTGAGCAAGTTGTTAGTTTCAAAGCGATAGAAACTCCACCATATGCCGGTTCGTATTTCCCTACATACTTCGAGCCACAAAAAGATGTATTGAAAATCTCACCGAAAACCTCAAAGAAATCTACTTTTACCACTGATGTAGCTAATGATTATTTTGGACGAGATGCAGATACTGGATCAATAGATTTTCAAGAGCGTGACGATTTGCGAATTAAAAAATATCGGTTAAACGACGGCATTCTTGAAATTACCTTTTACGCGACAACAGAAAAATTGGGAAAGGTGCCGGATATTAAGCTAGCAATAACCGATACTGCAAATCATCGCTTTGACCTAGTTATCCCGGCTGAAATTGTATCGCCGGAGGAAAGCTCAAAACTAAATAAGCCAAAAAGAAATCCTGTGTATGAAAATGACTGGCCGACTTATGGCTGGAATGAGAATGATATAGCGAGCGTTGATTCTTCGCGCACGCAAGGACTTATAGTAAATCTCAATATTGATTCTAAACCACTCAAAGAACTCAAAAAAATGGTTGGTATTGATAAAGTGGAAAGCGCACAAAATAAATACATTGCCGATACTTATATCTACTCGCTTTATCTATACTTTGAATTAAAAAACGATCCCGATAAAGACCGAATTTTAGGGTCTGCTATGCGTGCGATTGGAAAAGCGTTGCCCGGAATGGTGCGGAAAATTGTTTAGACCTTCTCCATTACCACCACATACTCATACTCGTAAGCGCGTGTTTTTGAGGGGTTGTCCATTCCAGTAAATTTTCCGCTCTCTATATCGCGCCACGGCGTAATCATTTTGTTAGGAATTTCGCGTTTAATGAAATCAACTTTGTTAAAACCGGCCGCTTGCATTTGCTCGACGGCAACCTGCGCATTCAAAATTTCTACGCCTCGCAAACTTGTGTTCCCGATAATAATACACGCTTTGCCTCCGGTCTTGAGTACGCGGTGCATTTCGGAAAAAACCTTTTTCATGTCCAAAAAATAATTTGCTACATCTACAGCAAGCGACCGTTCCACTTCCATTAAGTCATCTACAATTTTCCCCGCAATAACACTATTGAAATCGCCGCTTTTTTCTCCTTTTGAACTCGTGCCGATGAAGTTTCTGCGAAAATCTAAAAATCCATTGCTGAAGTGATGCCATTTTTTGAAATGCTTTGGGTCGTCGCCAAACCAAAGAAGTGAGAGCTGATGAAGGTCTGCGTATTCGTAAGAAGTTACATAAGGTGGTGATGTGATAATGAGGTCTATTACTTCTTGTTCGATCGGAAATTTTTTCGTTGAATCACGGCGATACATTTTTGTGGCAACACTTGTGTATCCGGATTGAGCAAGAGTGGTATAAAAGCGCTCATTCTTTTTTATCATTGAATCTAAGTGTTGCAAAAATGACTCCTTTGGGTTTGGCACGACCTTGTCCTTATCAATTGTTGGCTTAATACTTTTCATCAGCCAGCGCGAACAATTTTTAAGATTATGTGAAAAGGCGCAGAGAAAAAAGCGGCGAACATTATGATTTTTGATTTTCTTGATTGCGAAATAAATTTTGTCTAATTCGGTAATCGTTGGTTCGTCAAACCAATACGAAATTCGCGCATGGTGATTGTAGGATATTTGTGGAGCATTATCGTAATACGATAAAAACCTTGCTCTATGATTTGTAAGCGTTCGCGGTTTGATGGGAGTGGTCTTTGTCTGCGTGATGAGTTTAGCAACAGGATTTATATCGAAACCGACGCTCTTATGTCCCAACATTTTTGCTTCAACCAAGGTCGTGCCGCACCCGCCGAATGGATCGCAAACTACTTGTGTTTCGCTTGGTGCGTAATCCTCAATCAATTTTCGGACAATTTGCGGTATAAACTTTGCCGGATAGCGGTGGTAGTCGTGAGTGAAAGCAGTTGTTTGCGACCGCCCGGCATCGCGAAAAGACCACTCCTCGCGGGGTTGTAATTTTAAAAATGTGTATCTTATTTTCTCTGCCGTAAACATATATCTCCTATTATACCTCTTTACCGGAAGCAAATGAAGTGAAAAAGAACGAGTTGCGGTCTCGTTCTTTTTTAAATCTATCCCTTTATGTGTCGCGGATCGTTTCCGTATGAATTTCTCCAGCCGATAGTCCCGTCAAGATTCTGAACAAGGAGCTCTAAGCGTTGGTTTTGAGCAATTTCTCTTGCTTTTTCAACCGCTTCCGCTTTTGTATCACAAACAGCAGAAGCTTTTTGATTACCAACTACCTTGACCTTCCAGTCGTCACCACTAGGACTAACGAAAATTTGGTTAGCCATTATTGGTTAAGTAATTAACACCCTTGTTTGTTAAATGATCTAAATCTGATAAGATAAAAGTGTTGAGGTTTTACTTCTAGGTTTAGCCGAAACGCCCCAAAGGGCAAAAAAGACATTTCTGATTTTACTGGAGGAGGATTACCGCAAATAATCGCTTCTCCTTTTTCATTTTATACCCTTTATTTTGCTTGTCAAATTTATCCACAACCAACTTGTCTATTATCTTGACATATACCCCGATCTGGCTATACTGGAGATATGATTAAACATACATTTTTGTTAGAACTGAGAAAAAATCAGGGTATTTCTCAGGCTTTTGTCGCCGAAAAAATAGGTGTTTCAAGAGCAAGCTACATAGAAATTGAAAAAGGAGCAAAAGAGCTTACTCTTTCGCAAGCAAATAAAATTGCTGAAATTTTTAATGTTTCCCTAGATGAGCTTATTTCCGGTAAAACAATGTCGGATATTAAAGTATCACTTCAAGAGAAGTCAGAGAAATCAAAAAAGGAAAAACAGGAAATTCGTATTGATGTGCCACAAAAGAATCTCAAAAAGTTTAAAGAGGTGTTGCTTTATATATTAGGGAAGGTTGGTAGTAAACCTAACGTGGGAATGACTGTTCTTTATAAACTTCTCTATTTTATTGATTTTGACTATTACGAAAAATTTGAAGATCAGCTTGTCGGAGCAACTTATATAAAAAATCATTTCGGACCAACTCCGGTAGAGTTTAAAAAGATTGTTGAATCAATGGAGTCAAAGGGTGAACTTGAAACTGTTAAAAGCAAGTATTTCCAGCATGAGCAAACAAAGTATTTACCACGCCGAGAGTCGGATATTTCGGTTCTTAACGCAAAGGAAATAAAGCATATTGACGAGGTTCTTTCGCGTCTTTCTGACAAATCAGCAACCGAATTAAGCGACTATTCCCACAAAGATGTCCCTTGGCTTACCGCGGAGGACGGACATCCGTTATCTTATGAGTCCGTGTTCTATCGTACCAAGGACACTTCTGTTCGAGAATATGAACCCGATAACCTATAAAAGCACGCCGGGTTTTGATAAGGATTTAAAAAAATTACTTAAGAAATTCAGAACTCTTGAGGATGATATTGAAATTGCAAAAAAGAACGCAATAGAGTTATACCATTTACAGAAAATAGATAACGATGCTGTTGAGCCAATTCCGAACTTCTGCACGGATGAATTGAAAATTTGCAAATTGAAAAAGTTTGCATGCAAAGCACTAAAGGGTCGTGGAGTAAAAAGTGGAATACGCATAATTTATGCGTATTTTGTTTTAACAAATACCGTTGATTTTATTGAGATATATTTCAAAGGTGAATCAGAGAACGAAGATAAAGAAAGAATCAAGGAGTATTTATCTAGCATCTAGGGAGCATCCCCGCCGTCTCCTCTTTTTCCTACGGCGGGGATATTGCGCGCACTGGGTGGGTGGGGACCAGTTATGTCCCCGTCAAATCATCATCTGTGGATAATTTCGTTTCGTCAAAAACTCTCCTCTTTTTCAGAAGCGATACGGCAATGCGCAGAATCTTCCTGCCAAGAATGCACAGAATGGTATTGTGATGCAGACCTCTCGCTTTGTATCGCACATAGGTTGATTTCATTGGTTCTCGTTGGA
>JAGXAA010000093.1 GCA_018971765.1 Patescibacteria group bacterium | reverse complement strand
CAAATTTCTCAAAGAGTTTGCGGTCTACTTTCATTCCCTCAACGCCGATGGCTTTTTCGTTGAAAGTTTTTAGTGGGTCAGGAGTTCCGATAACTACTTCATCAATATCAATCGACTCTCCGCCTGTTCCACCAGTGCCTACTTTCGGTACTTTTAGAACTTCGTCGTAGTTAAACTTTTCCTCGAAATACTCGCAGTTGGCGAAAAAGTCAAAAAGCTTGAATTTATCCTTTTCTGTCCTTGTTTCTTCCACTTCTCCGTCCTCGAGATTTTCAAACGAGAAATTGAATTTGCGAGTACCGCGCCCTTTGATTTGTATGAAATCAGTCGGCGAGAAAATCGGACGCATAAGCCCAAGGTTCAAAATATCTTGGCAATCGTAGCCGGTTGTCATCATGCCGACGGTGACGCATACACGGGTTTTGCTTGATTTATAGCCACCGAGCCATTTCGTGTAGCCGTTTAGATTGTTGTTTGCAAAATTGATAGTGAATTGCTGTGTGTCTGGAATGTTTGAAGTAACTTGCACGGCAAAATCTGAATTGTATTTGCCCGGCCACATTTTGTCGGCAAGTTGATTAAGAATTTGCGTGATTTTTGTCGCGTGTTTTTGGCTTACACAATAGATAATGCCTTTACCAATCTCTCCACTCACCGGATCGGGCAGGGCGTTTTTTAAGAATGTCTCGCAGAAAATCGTGTTTGTCTTGCCGGAGAAAAACTTCCTTTCAAAATCGGTTTGATAAAAAGTCTGCTCCTCTTTGCCTTCCTCGGTATCAATAATGAGCGAATATCCCTCATCAGAGAGAAGTTGTGTAGTGATTTCAGTGCGTGCGTCAGCAACAACCGGATTGACCAAGAAGCCATCTTTTACGCCGTCGAGTAAGCTATAGCGGAAAGTCGGCTCGCCGTTTTCACAGCCGAAAGTAGTGTACGTATCAAGAAGTTGGCGACGTTCCCATGCTCGCGGGTCTTTCTCGTTCAATTTTGCAGGGTCTATACCTTTGAGATAATTTCGGGGAGTAGCGGTGAGTCCGAGTTTGTAGCCGACAAAGTATTCAAAAACAGCTCGGCTGTTTCCGCCGATTGAGCGATGTGCTTCGTCAGAAATAATGAGATCAAAATCTGTCGGAGTGAAAAGTTTCTGATATTTATTGCCGGATGAGAGACTTTGTATCGTAGAAACGACAATCTCCGCTTTGCGCCAATCGTCGCGGTTTTCTTTGTAGATAACGGTCGTATAATCCTTAGAAAGCCACTTCTTGAAATTTTTTGCCGCTTGATCCTCAAGTTCTATGCGATCTACGAGGAAAAGAATCCGTTTTGCATTCCCGGTCTTAAGAAACAGCTTGATAACAGCGGCGCAGGTAAGTGTTTTTCCTGTCCCCGTTGCCATTTCAAAAAGATAGCGGTCTTTCCCATTTTGCGCCCACCCTTGGAGGGCTTCAATAGCTTTCAGCTGGTATGGACGCAAGAATTTCAAATCGTATTCCCTGATCAGTTCTGATTTTTGCTTTTCATC
>JAGXAA010000092.1 GCA_018971765.1 Patescibacteria group bacterium | reverse complement strand
AGCGCGCGTTTACAGTGCGCGCGTAATTTCTAGCCTGTTCTTTGGCGGACAATGGATCAATTGATTCACGCTTTGCCTCGACGACAACAAGTGCGCGACCGTCCTTGTCAAGCAAAAGAAAATCTATAAAGCCGTGGATATTGTGTTCAAAGTCGTCGCCAAGTTCAGGATATTTAACACCGGGCTCAAGTTGGATATTGGCTTTATTTTTTCCGCTATCCTCAAAGCGCCACCCTGACTCTTCAAGAAGTTTATTGATTTTTATTCGGGATGAGGCTTCTTTGGAATTTGACATAGTTAATGTTTGTAGCATAGCGTTTTTTCAGCCAAAAGGTAAATTTCCTAGTGAAATGCAACTTCTCCTGTTAATGATTTAAGTATGCCATGTTTCTCGGCTACTTCCAAAGCGCTCCTGTAACGGAGCGATTTTCTGTATTTGTTGTTAATGATTTGTATATTCTCCCTAAACTCTCTGCCGCTTACTTTCGAAAGGTTGGTGCCCTTGGGCCAGAACCACCTTCTGAGGAGTCCGATGGTTCCTTCCACTAAAGGTTTCTGCCAAGGAGAGGAAGGATCGCAACAATATGCGGCGACGCCCCAATCTTCATGCCTGGTGTTTTCAATGCCTCTGTCCATAATCGTCGTTTTCATATTGACTTTGCTTTTAATCGATTTCATTGCTCGCTTCATTGATTCCGGTCTCATGTCGGGAATTTTTCTTCCGAGAACAAGCTTTGATTTCTTTTCGCAAGATACCGCGCCGCTTGTTCTCGCTCCCGATTTCCTGGGAGAAACGAATGTGTCGGTCTCATAATGCCCATACCTTGTCCGATTAACGGCGCCCTTGGGAAGGGCTTCAATCCTTATCATATTTGGAATTATGTGTCTTCCTGTCTTGCTCTTTGTTCTCGGTTTTCTTCTCCATCTTTGCGTGCAGAGATATTTGCAATATCTTTGTCCAAATGCCGAATACAGCCATTTGTATATCGTGTTGGCGCCGATGCGAGGATTGATTTTTTCCACTTTCATTCTCCCCGCGATCTCATCTGGCGACCTCTTAGCTTTCAATCCGTCAGCAATCATCTTTTTCAGTTCTTTATTGGCTTCAATCTTCATTCCTTGGTATTTGGAATTTCCTCTTTTGACCAAGGCTTTGTGTTCAGCCGCATCAGCATCGTATCTTCCATTTTTTCGCTTACGCTTCAATTCGCGGCTAATGGTGCTTTTATCGACCTTTAATATTTTGGCAATCTCGCATTGTTTCGCTCCGTTGTCGAGGAGACTTTCGATTCGATCTCTTTTATTTTGAGTAATGTGCAAAAAATGTTTTCGCTTTTTATGTTTTTTCATACAACTTTATTCTACAAAAGTTGCATTTCAAAAGAGAATTTTCCTTTTGATTTTTTGCCGAAAGGCAGGAAGGGGGCATGTATGTTTAAAATTATTATTAGTAAGTACCCATCATCAAAGGAAGCAGCAGTAGTGTTTGAGGAAAGTGGCAAAAGTAAAATAATAGGTTCTTTCCGA
>JAGXAA010000091.1 GCA_018971765.1 Patescibacteria group bacterium | reverse complement strand
CACGAAAGCGCGGGTTTTTTCATAAGTTGAAACTCGCTCTTCTGCCGGTTCCGTTTTTTTCTCTTTATTCCTCTCGATTTCCTTTTCGTCCGTCGTGCCGCCGATTTTATGCAAGAAATTTTTATGCATCTCATTCATTTCTGAGTCGTCAAATCGCATCAAAACTTTTTCCCATTTCAACGATTCGGATTGAAGATGGGCGTCGATTTTCAGCGCCTGCGGGTGCATCTTGAGCGCCATATCATTAAGTCCTCGAAGCGAAAGCCCGTCAAGCTGACGCAAGCGAGACAATGCCACATAACCCTGCCCGGGCACGAACGCTTTTGAAAGATCGATCTCAGTCGCGTCCAAACTCATCCCCTGGCTCTTATGCACCGTAATCGCCCAAGCTAGACGAAGAGGCAACTGTTCCACTTTCGCGCGAATCTTCCCGTCTTCTTCCACCATCCACTCCGCCAGGCCGACAAAAATTTTCCTGCCCGAAAGCGTCCGCACGACGGGCATTTCCGCGTCGTCAAAATCTTCCACCGTTCCAAGCGTCCCGTTCACGAAGCCGTTGTCAAAAGCGTTCTTCACGAACATCACCAAGGCGTTTTTTTTCAAGACGAGTTTTTCCGGCGCCAAAATACTTTTTTTGAGCGATTCCACGATGCTCGTTTTTCCTCGCGCCGTCATTTCGTAAATTTTTCCATTACCCGGAAGTTTATCCAGCTCGCGCTGATTTTCCGCGTCCACATCGGCATTGTGAGAATACAGTCGCGTCGGCGCAATCCCTTCTTTTCCCTCCCGTTCTTTTTTAAGCATCTCCTTAAGCAAGGATTGTGTTTCTTGCGACACCCTGCTTCCGCGCATTTCATTTAAAATCCGCTCCAACAAAGAATCGCTGTGACGAAATTGCTCGTCCAAATAACACACTCGGACATCCATCTTCTTCCACGCATCCGACGAATTTATAAATTCCGCGCTCCCGCCTTCGCGCGCGATTGGCGGCAACTGGAAAAAGTCGCCCGACAATACGATCTGCATCCCGCCGAACGGCTCTTCATTTCTCTTCATTGCGCGGCATATTCTCTCCACGAAATCAAAAAGCCGCGCGGAAAGCATAGACACTTCGTCAATCACTAGGACTCGAGTTCTTTCAAACCTTTTATGCAAATGCTCTTTTTGGACGAGATTTTCAATGTCAAAATCATTAAAATAATCTCTTATTCCAATTCCCGACCAAGAATGAATGGTCATTCCTCCGATATGCGTCGCGGCAATGCCAGTCGAAGCCGTCACGCCCACGGACACCCCGCGGTTTTTAAGATAAGAAATATATTCATTGAGCGTGAAAGTCTTTCCGCTTCCCGCCGCGCCGGTGAGGTACACATTCTTCCCCGCTTTCATTATGTTAAGGGCGTCTTTCTGCTTCATAATCAAATCTTATCATAAAAAAGCGCCCAACAAATCGCGGGCGCTTTTCACTTGGGAGCTCAACTCCCAAGTTGGTCATTAGAAAAGGGTTCTCCTGTAACTTATGAATCTTTCACTCCTAAAATACAGATAGAAGT
>JAGXAA010000042.1 GCA_018971765.1 Patescibacteria group bacterium | reverse complement strand
GGTAAAAATTACGCCGTAGGTCAGTAAGACTTGTTAAGAACACTTTATAGGTCGCGGTTAAGCGCGAACATGTATCAGGCTCTATTTTTCAAAGCATTTTTAATTGTTTCAGCATCGGAATATTCAAGCTCCGTTCCAGTGGAGAGTCCGCGGCCGAGAGCCGATATTTTTATTCCGTATTTTGCGGAAAATTCGGATAGGGCGTTTTTTAGAAAATCAGCCGTGTGTTCGCCTGTCGGGTTGGCATTCATTCCCAAAATTATTTCTTTCAATTTGTCTGCTTCGCCTCTGTTTCCGGCTTTCTCATCCAAATAAGAGAAAAGTCTTTTGAGTCGGATTTGATTTTCAGGATTTTTCTCCAGAATCGGCACCGAACCGCCAAGGACGAAATACATTCCGCTATACGAACCGCTTTTTTCCACCGTTTCCAAGTCGATATCGCGACTGACAAGCATAAGTTTGGTTCTGTCTCTGTTTTTGTCTCCGCAGATTTCACAGATGGGGGAATTGGAGAAATTCTTTTGGAAAAATCTCGAACAATCTTCGCATTGCCTTATTTCTTTTTTCAGATTCGCGATCATGCTCGCCATCTCGTCCAGAAATTCTGGATTTCTGGCAAGCAAAAAATAGACAAATCGTTTTGACTGTCTCGGACCAATGCCGGGAAATTCGCTGAACATATCGCTTAATCTGTTTATTTTTTTCATAATAATTGGTGAGTTAAATTACGAAACTCCATTATTCGCGGAACGCGCATAATTTTCTGCTGAAAATTTGCTCTGCTCGCGCCAGTCGCGCTTGCGCAAGTTTCCGCTCATAACGGAGTTCCGTAATTCAAAGCAATAAATAATAAAATCTCATTATGATTAATTCGATTAAAATTCGGCGGCGGTCGGCTCCTCAAAGTCGGCAAAATTGCTTTTATCAATACTCAGAAAAGTCGATTTGTTTTGGTCGAAATACAATTCAACTTTGCCCGTCGGACCGTTTCTGTGTTTTTCTATGAGTATTTCGGCGATGTTCGGCTTGTCTGAATCTTCTTTGTATTTGTCTTCTCTGTGAATGAACATAACGACATCGGCGTCTTGCTCTATGGAGCCGGAATCTCTAAGGTCGGAAAGGCGAGGCCGCCCGCCTCTCTGCTCGACGGCGCGAGAAAGCTGGGAAAGAGCGAGCACCGGAATGTCGAATTCTCTGGCGAGGTGTTTGAGCGAGCGGGAAATTTCCGTCACTTGCTGAACGGTGTTGTCCGAATTTCTTGAATTTGTCGGCACCATAAGCTGGAGATAGTCGACGACGACGAGCCCCAGCTTCTTCTCTCCTTTGAGCCGCCTTACTATTGCGCGCATTTTGAGAATGTTATTCGCCGGCTGATCGTCCACGAATATCGGCGCTTTGGAAAGAGGGTCGAGAGAATTTCTTATCTTTTCAAACTCGCTGTCGAGCGACAGTTTTCCCGTGCGGAGTTTCCACGCGTCCACTCTTGATTCGGCCGCGAGCATTCTGTCAACGAGCTGTTGGGCGGACATTTCCAGCGAAAATATGGCGACTGGAATATTGCGCTGAATCGCGGCTTGCCTCGCGATGTCCAAGGCCAAGGCGGTTTTGCCCATTGATGGCCTCGCGGCAAGAATCACCAAATCCGATTTTTGAAGTCCGGCGAGCTTGTTGTCGAGTTCGCGAAAGCCGGTCGGAACGCCTCTGAATTCTTCTTTGGATTTATGCAATCTGTCCAGTCTTTCCCACGCTTCGCCGAGCGCGTCTTTAAGTTCGATAAAGTTTCCGCCTGACGAGCTGTGGGTCACCTCGTATATTTTTTTTTCGGCTTTGTCCAAAAGATCATCAAGCTCGGAGGTTTCATCGTAACCCAAGGCGCAGATATGCTCGGAAGCTTCGATGAGCTTTCGCATCAAATGTTTTTTCTGAATCATCCGCGCGTAATATTCGGCGTTCGAGGAAGAGGGAACGGTGTTCACAAGTTCTGTAAGATAGCTCATTCCGCCGATTTGATCCAGCAATTCTCTTTCTTTGAGACGAGAAGAAAGAGTCAGAAGATCAATCGGTTCGTTCTTTGAGAAAAGATCAGCCATTGCTTTGAAAATAAGGCGGTGTTTTTCGGAATAGAACGAATCGGCGCGCACGATGTCCATTATCTCGTCTATGGACTCGGAGCGAAGCATTATCGAGCCGAGAAGAGCTCTTTCGGATTCGACATTTTGGGGAGGAATTCTTATTTGGTTTGTCCTTTGGTTTTCTCTCATTGGTCCCATATTATCACAAAAGAAAACAGGTCAACACCATTTGTCTTAATAAGCTGTGCCTAAGATGTGAATTTCTCAAAATTTATTTCTTTTGATTTTAAATCCGGCTAATTCATCCTCGATCTCATATCCTTGTTCTTCAATCTTTTTTCTCAATTCGTCGGACTTTTTAAAGTTTTTTTCTTTTCGCGCCTTTTCTCTCTCTTCGACGAGAGATTTTATTTCTTCCGGAATAAGTTCAATCGTTTTTTTAAATTCTTCCGCTAATTTTTCCAAATTAAATCCAAGCACTCGATCAAAATCGAGAAGAGTCGCTATTTTGTCGGAATCGGAAACATTTCCGTCTTTGATGAGCCTCCACGCCAAAGCCAACGCTCGCGGAGTATCCAAGTCGTCATTCAAAAATTCTTTGAAATTTTTGGCGTATTCATTATTGATTTTTCCTCCGTTCGACTCTGACTGAAATTCCGTGAAATGCCTGACCAATTTTAAGAGCGCGGTCTGCGAAGCCTCAAGGGCCTCCCATGAAAAACGCATCGGAGTTCGGTAGTGGAGCGTCAGAGCTAAATATCTGAAAGCGAGGGGATGAAAATTTCTTTTGACGACATCGCTCAACGTTATGACGTTTCCGAGCGATTTTGACATTTTGTCGTTTTCCATATTCACAAAGCCGGTATGGAGCCAATAGCGTGAAAATGTTTTACCGGTCGCCGCTTCCGATTGGGCGATTTCGTTCGTGTGATGGGGGAAAATAAGATCGTGTCCGCCGGTGTGGATGTCCAGAGTTTCTCCGAGCGCGTCCATCGCCATCGCCGAACACTCAATATGCCAACCCGGGCGGCCGGCGCCGAACGGCGCGTCAAAAAAAACTTCACCGTCTTCTTCGGCGCGAAATTTCCAAAGGGCGAAATCGCGCGGATTCTCCTTATCGTATTCGTCTTTCAGGATTCTCGATACGGCGGAATTTTTGATTTTCAATTTTGCCAGCCGACCGTAATTATCGGATTTGGATATGTCGAAATATATTCCGTTCGCGGACTTGTAAGCGGCTCCGATTTTAATCAGCTTTTCAATAAGCCGAATCATTTCCTCTATGTTTTCCGTGGCGCGCAAAAGGGAAGCCGGCCGTAAAATATTAAGCGCCTCCATATCGGAAAGGAAAACTTTTTCGTATTTGGAGGCGATCTCCTTCAAGTTCGTTTTTTCTTCGCGGCTCCGCTTTATCATCTTGTCGTCGACATCGGTAATGTTCATCACTTGATTGACTCTGAAGCCGTCATATTCTAAAGCTCGCCGCAAGATGTCGTTCGCGATATATGTCCTCAAATTGCCGATATGAGCTTCCGCGTAAACAGTCGGACCGCATTGATACAGCTTTACCTCCGGCGGATTTATCGGTTTGAATGTTTCTTTCTTGCCGGAAAAAGTATTGTATAATCTTATAGCCATTTTTTCCACTTGAATGCCATAAATATTATTAGTCCGACTAAAACCATAAGCCCCATTATTATCCAGAAATCATTTTTTATTCCGGCAAGGGGTATGAAAGAAGTGTTCATGCTGTATATGGAAGAAATGAAAGACAGCGGCAGAATTATGAAAGCCATAACAGTCAGAGTTTTCATAATTTCATTTTGTTTGGTCGTGAGCAATGAGTCGTTCGTCTCCCTCAGTTCGCGGAGGGATTCTATGTTGCTTTCGACCGAATTGTCTATTTTATAATATTCGTTGAGTATGTCTTTGACGTAAAATGAAAAACTTTCGCCGAAAAATCCCAAAGCCGCCGATTCAAAAGACCTCAAGACTTGCTTGTGCGCGCCCGTGGCGTGGCGGAAATTCAAAAGGTCGCGGCTTACCTTTGACAAAGCGACCACCATTTCTCTCTCTTTTCCGTTGAATATTTCATTTTCTATCTCTTTGAGCGAGTCTTTTACGGAATCAAGCTCGTTTCCGAGCGATTGATACATTTCTTTTATCATATAATAAAAAATATAGCCGGCGTGCTCGCCGATGTTGCTTTTGTCAAGAATAGAATTGACTTCAAAGACCTTTGAAAATCTGTTCATGGGGTCTATGCTGTCGTATCGGGTCGTAATGATGAAATTTTCTCCGATGACGAAGTCGATTTCTTGATTGATGTCTTCGGAGTGAGCATGTTTCAAAGCGGGGAAATGAAGTATCAAATAAATAAAGTTTCGATGCATTTCCACTCTGGGTTTGATTGTCGGCAAAAGCAGTTCTTGAGCCACCGATAAGTTCAAGCCGAATTCTTCCATTATTCCTCTCACTTCTTCGCTTGTCGGATTCTCAATGTCAATCCACGCAAGCTGTTTGTGCATTCTTCTTTTGATCATAAATAATTAAATTAAATCTAATTTTTAAACGCCGCCCGCTTTGATGACCGCTCGCAATTATATCATAAATTTTTAGTCTCAAATGCAATATCGTTCTCTTTTTCGTGTTATAATTCTTTTTAGTCGTGAATTTTTACGATAATCCGTCATGAATTGCGAAACGGAAAAATTTACGGTCAGGTTGAACAAAAACATCTAAAAAACAAGGAGATTTATGAAACAAGAAAAAACAACGCTATCTCTCGACGCTCAAATTGAGGGAATACTTTTCTGGAAAGGGGAGCCCGTCCGCGTCAAAAAACTTTCGCAGATTTTAAACGCGCAAGAAAAGGATATTTTGTCGTCTCTGGAAATCTTGAGACAAAAACTTGAGGGAAGAGGCGTGATTCTTATCTTCAAAGACGACGAGGCGATGCTCGGGACGGCGCCGCAAATGTCGGCAGTCATTGAAACTTTGACGAGAGAAGAGCTTGTCAAGGATTTGGGCAAGGCCGGACTGGAGACGATATCCATTATCCTCTACAAAGGGCCTGTCTCTCGAGCTGAAATTGATTACATCAGAGGAGCGCGGTCTAATTTTATTTTAAGAAATCTTCTCGTGCGAGGATTGACAGAAAAAGTCGCGAAGCCCGATGATAACAGGGCTTTTCTATACAAACCGTCGTTTGAATTATTGTCTTATCTCGGTCTGTCAAAAATAGAAGACGCTCCGGAGTATGCGGAAGTAAAAAAAGAATTCGAAGCCGCAAAAGAGGAAATTTCAAAAAACGAAGAAACTGCTGAAAATTCTCTTGACGATGGCGTTCAAAACATAGAAAATACGGATAATGGAAACAGAAACGAATCCTCCGATACGAGAAATTAAATCCTCAACGCCAAATTTAAAAGCGCGCCTCGCCGGGATTTTGATCTTTTTGATTCCCCTTATCATTCTTTTATTGTCTTATTCCAATGAACGGAAAAAAAACGGCGCGGATGCGATAATTGAAATCAAAAAACCGTTTTCCGAAGTGAATATTTTAGCCAAAGCCGCCTATGTGTGGGACATTGAAAATCAAAAAGCAATCTACGCAAAAAATGAAAAAGAACGGCTGCCTTTGGCGTCGCTTACCAAAGTGATGACGGCGCTCGTGGCCATGGAGGAAGGCAACGGCTCGGAAAAAGTCAGAATCACCCCTGATGCCATTAAACAAGAAGGCGACAGCGGACTTAAGAGCGGAGAAAAATGGAAGCTCAAAGATTTGATTGATTTCAGCTTGGTGACATCGTCAAACGACGGCATATATGCGGTGGCGAGCGCGATTGAAAGCCAGAAATCAATTTCCGCGACTTCCGCGCCGGCAGAAATGACGGACAATGCAAAGAGTCGTTCCGACACCGACCAAGCCCGAAAAAATTTCGTGGATTTGATGAATGAAAAAGCGAAAGGAATTTCTCTTAGTCAAACATCTTATTTGAACGCAACCGGATTGGACGCGTCCGGCAGTGAAAACGGAGGATACGGGTCGGCGGAAGATACGGCAAAATTATTCGCCTACATAATTAAAAACAAGCCGGAAGTTCTTGAAGCGACGGCATACGGCAAAATCAAACTGACGTCTCTGGACAAAATAAGTCATACGGCTCAAAATACGGACGAAATTGTCGCGATGATTCCAAATTTAATCGCTTCCAAGACTGGCTATACGGATATTTCCGGCGGGAACTTGGTCGTGGCTTTTGATCTTGGGTTGATGAGGCCGATCGTTATCTCGGTTCTCGGTTCCACGAGAGAAGGCAGGTTTGAAGACATGAAGAAACTCATAGAATCAGCCGCGAATTATCTTACGGAAAACGACCGCGCGCGATAGATTGACCCGTTAAAGATTTTTTGAGATGATACGATACATTGAAATAAAGAAAAATCGCGAAGCGCGAAATCCGAATATGGAAATTCGGATTTCTAATTTAAAAAAATATGTCATCTAAACGTTTCTGGTCAAGCAAATATAAAATTATCACGCTGATCGTCCTGCTGTCCGGAGGGCTTTTTAGTTTAGGACTTTATCTTGGATTTAAGATAAACTCTGATCATATCGACCGACCGGAGTCTCTAGTGAACACCGAACCCGAAATCGCTTCAAAAGTCGACTTCGCTCCTTTTTGGAAGGCGTGGAAGACTTTGGATGAAAAATTCGTATCGACGAAGAAAAAAATTTCCGCTTCAGCCGCGACTTCATCCGCTTCAGCCGCGGCGCTAACGGATCAGGATAAAGTGTGGGGAGCGATAGAAGGCCTTACCAATTCATTGGGAGACCCATATACGATCTTCTTTCCGCCGGAAGAAAGCAAATCGTTTGAGACTGAAATCAGCGGAAATTTTGAAGGCGTCGGAATGGAGATCGGCTCAAAAAACGATTTTATCACCGTGGTCGCTCCGCTGAAAGGCAATCCGGCGCAAAGAGCCGGAATATTGCCCGGCGACAAAATACTCGCGATTGACGGGCAATCAACGGTGAATATGAGCGTCGACAAAGCGGTAAAACTTATACGCGGCAAAGTTGGCACAAAAGTGAAAATCACCGCGGCAAGAGAAGGCAAGAAAGAGCCGCTCGAATTCGAATTGACCAGAGAGGTCATAAATATTCCAACCGTTGACGTGGAAATCAAAAACGGTCAAATCGCCGGCGGCAAGACGGCAGACGGCGCGTTTGTGATAAAACTTTACAATTTTTATTCCACATCGCCGGATCTCTTCAGAAGCGCGCTTCGCAAATTCATCGAATCAGGATCGGATAAATTGATTCTTGACCTGCGCGGAAATCCGGGTGGATATTTGGAAGCGGCGGTTGATATGGCGAGCTGGTTTCTGCCGCTCGGCAAAGTCGTCGTGAGCGAAGATTTTGGCAAGAATATTCCCAGCCAAATATACAGAAGCAGGGGCTACAACATATTCAACGGTAATTTGAAAATGGCGATTCTTGTGGACGGCGGCTCGGCTTCAGCGTCTGAAATTCTTGCCGGCGCGCTCAAGGAACAGGGGATCGCCAAACTTGTTGGAACAAAAACATTCGGAAAGGGCTCCGTCCAAGAGGTCGTTAAAATAACCCCCGACACGTCTTTAAAAGTCACCGTCGCCAGATGGCTAACTCCGCTCGGAAATTCGATCTCGGAAAACGGTCTTACTCCCGATTTTGAAGTCAAATTGACGCAAGAAGATTTCGCAAAAGGCAAAGATTATCAGATGGATAAAGCGATAGAGATTTTGAAAAATTCGGAAGCGCGATAAAGGAGTGGTCTTCAGCGATACTTTTCCGTACCTCATGCGCTTTTTTCAAAACTGGAGGACATATTGCATCTTTTTAATTTTCGTTGTATATTGTTAAAGTCTTTGCGCTGGATAGCCGCTGGGTTCCGATTCGTTCGAAGCTCAGAGGAAAGTCCGAACACTTTTTCATCACCAGTTTTGAAAAATCGAAATTTCGATTTTTCAAAACTG
>JAGXAA010000090.1 GCA_018971765.1 Patescibacteria group bacterium | reverse complement strand
CGGACAATCGCCCGATTTTTGTATTGATAAGTTCGGAAGTGATGAGAAATCCTGCGGCAGTCGCCCGCATCGTTTCTTCCACCTTTTTATCCATTACCGAAAACAGGGATTCTCCGACGGTATCTTCAAAATTAAGCGTGGAAAAATCTTGCCGATAATAACCGATTCTTACTCCCTCGGCAATCTCAGCTCCTTTGTTTTCACTTGACGCCAGTGATTCCAGAAGTGTCGTTTTGCCGATGCCGTTCGGACCTTTGATAAGCAAATGCTGATTCTTTTTAAGTAAATTTTCGGTTTTTCGCTTAACCGGCTTATGATTTTTTATCACGTTAAAATAGGAAATGCGCAAAATATTGCCGACAATTTCCGGCTGGGAAGGTATGACGAACGAGCGGATAGTCTTGTCTTCTCTTCTCACATCCATTTTTTCTTCTTCAAGTTCATCGGCTTTCTCTCTCATTCGTTTCGCCACGAGCCGCATTTGCCCTCCTTTTTGCGCGAAAAAATTCGCCTTGTCTTTATTTTCTTGGATTTCTTTGGCTAGCTGAGCGTTCTTTCTGTTTTCTTTTTCCACCCGCGCGGAAATTTCCCTTACCACGTTAAAATAATTTCCAGCGTATTGTTCCACTTTGCGAGTAAAAACATCTAAATATAAAACGCCGTCGCTGAAAGAGTTTAGAAAATTAGCATCGTGCGAGATGACGATTACTGTCTTTTTGTAATCAATTAGAAACTTAGTGAGATGTTCAATGCCGGCCTTGTCCAGATTGTTGGTCGGCTCGTCGAGAAGCAAAAGGTCGGGATTCTGAATAAGCGCGGAAGCGAGAAGAAGTCGCGCCTGCTGTCCGCCGGAAAATGATTTAATGATTCTATCGTGCAGTTTTTCGTGGCCTTTCAAATTCACAATCTCCAGCACATCGTCAATTCTCGGGTCAATGTCGTAAATCTTTCGGTCAAAACATTTTTCGAAAAATTCGCGGACAGTGAGATTCATTTGATCACGCGGAATGACTTGGCGCGCCGCCGCGACGGTAAGTCCGTTCGCCATATGAACATTGCCCGATTCCGGCTGAAGCGTTTTTGTAATCAGTTGGAAGATGGTGCTCTTGCCAGCGCCATTCTGCCCCATCAAAGTGATCTTCGAACCTCTCCGCGCCGAAAAATCCGACTCAATAAGAATCGGATGGTTGTGGCCATGATTGAACGACACTTCTTCAAACCTTAGGATTACCTCATTTTTTGACATAATCTACAGAGTATCTCATTTCGGAATAAAATGGAATAGACTCGGCTAATTTTATGAAAAGTGGGATAAAAAATAATCCCGTCAAAAATTTTACAAAAACAGACGAACGAGACGCAATTCTTCGTAGGAATATTTGCCGCCGAGGGCGTGGAAAACGGGAGAGAGTTTGGTATCTTTTGAATTTTTGAAAGCGTTGCTCACTATTTTGAAAATTTCTTCTTTCGGTTTGTAAGCGCTCAAATCAAGGGTCGGGTCCTTCGCCTTCAATTTTTCAAGATGAGAAATAATCGTCTCCTCCTTCACCCCGCGCGCCTCTGCAATTTCCGCAAG
>JAGXAA010000041.1 GCA_018971765.1 Patescibacteria group bacterium | reverse complement strand
CTGCATAAATCCTTCTGCAAATATTCCAATGGGTTCTTTTAACAATTTCCTACTGATTTTACGCCAGACTGAATTCTTAAAAATATCGCCCGCTATGTAAGATGTGTTATTATTTTTGTCTTTAAAAATTTTGTTTATCAATTTTTCTTTTATGACAAGATTACTAGAATAATCGACTTCAATATATTTTTCTATAGCTTTTCCAAGATTAATAGCATGGGGCGTAAAACCTGAACCCAACTCCAATACTTGTTTATATTTATTTAGTTTAATAATTGCCTCTGAACCTTTATATCTTGATTCTGCCAAATAAGCATTACCGCTTGTTTTCCATTTTTTCTTATTTATTAATCTTTCCAAAAGTAAAGTGGCATTAGGAACATCAGTATCAACCGCTAAATCTATTAGAGGTAGAAAGGCTGTTTTTTCTATTTTTCCATTATTTATCATACTTACCACAAAAATGCCGACAATAATCAGGTGGTTTTGCGACAAAAATATTATATTTCTTGATAAGAATAGAATATTATTTCATCCACCCTTTGCTCTCCAGAGCTTTTCTCGCCGCGTCTTGTTCGGCTTCTTGTTTTGATCTTCCTTCCCCGCTTATGACAAGTTCTTTTTCCAAATAGACTCCCACAGTGAAATGTTTATCGTGATCGGGTCCTTCTTCTTTGAGCGTTTTGTATGACGGCGTTATGCCCGTACGCTCCTGCGCCATTTCCTGAAAATAACTCTTGGAATCAAGCCATGTCTTATTTTCAACAATCTTGTCAATCAAGTGAAAAGTATTTTTTGAAATGAAATTTTTCGCCGATTCGTAACCTTGGTCGATGAATATAGCCCCGATTATCGCTTCCATCGTGTTTGCCAAAATATACAGCCGCGCTCTGCCTTCATCCTTCGCCTCTCCTTTTGACAAAAGCAGAAATTCGTTGACATTCAGATTGCGCGCGACTTCGGAAAGGGTAATGGCATTAACAAGCGCCGATCTGTAAGAAGTAAGATCTCCTTCGGTGGCGTTTGGATATTTTGAATACAAATATTCGGTGACGACAAGTTCGAGCACCGCGTCTCCCAGAAATTCCAGCCGCTCGTTGTGCGCTAGGCCGGAAATTTTGCTTTCATTCACGTACGACCTGTGAGTAAAAGCCTGCTTGAGCAAGCTCTTGTCTTTAAAATGAACGCCCGCCGCTCCTTCGAATTTTGAGAAATCAATCATAAGTTTTTCCGCTATTCGCGCGGACATTCATGAATGTCCGCTCGTTTTTTCTTCGCTAGCAACCAGCAAACCGATCGCCTTAGTCACAATCGGAAGAATATCGTTGTAAAAATTCAAATTTATAATGTCTTCAAGTCTGAACCAGTTTGCGTCGTCAAGACCGCCGCTCTTGTCAAGCTTCAAAGGATTAAATTCCGCTTCGGCCAGATAATATATCACTTGTTTTCTAATTTTTCCCTTTTCCGGATGAGAAGCGACATATTCATTGTTGCCAAGCATTTCTTTTATTGAAATCGGAATGCCTATCTCTTCGGAAACGGCCCGTTCGGTGCCGCTCGTTTCCGATTCTTCTTCCTTGATATGCCCCTTCGGAAGAGTCCAATATCCGAAGACATCGTGGACTAAAGCAACATAAACTTCGCCCGAATCTTTTGAGAAAACTATCGTTCCGCCCAACTTCTCGACGGGCATTTTTTCAAACGGAACATCGGCTATTTTATTCTTCTTTTTTTTTGAAATCTCGTCTTTGCCCGGCTCGCCCATTTCCCGATAGACGGAACCCAAAACGCCGTTCACGAATTTACCGCTCTTTTCCCCTCCGTAGCTTTTGGCAAGTTCTATGGCTTCATTTATCGCGACTTTGGCGGGAACTTCATTCTTATCGGCGAAAATCAATTCATAAAGACCGATTCTTAAGATATTTCTGTCTATTATTGAAATTTTGTCGAGCGGCCAATCCGGAGCAGCTTTAGTCATGATGTTATCAATGTCTTTCCGCTTTTCCAAGATGTTCACCGCCAATTCCTTCATAAAAGACAAATCTCTCGCTTCTCCCGCGAATTCTTCCGCGTTGCGAGTGATTACCTCCGACATCTCCGAATCGGTTTTACTTCTAAAATCCCATTCGTAGAGCGATTGTAGAACTGTTGATCTTGCAAGGTGCCTGTTTGCCATAAAAAATTTACGGGGCTCAAATTCCTAAATGGAATATTTTAAAAATCTCCGGCAATCGCGTCTGGATTTTAACTTATCTCGCTTCCGCTTTTGCCTTATCCTTCGCTTTCTTTTCTCTCTTGGTTATTTTAGAATGAACATCCAAAACGGGTCTCGTCCTGTACTTTCCGCAATTTTCGCAAACCGTATGAGGCAAATGTTTCTTGCCGCAATCGGGACAAGCCGAAAATCGGACATCGCTTAAACCGTGATGAGACCTTACATTGCCCCTGTGAGACCTATTATGTCGCATTCTGTTTACCATTTAAACAGTATATATCATTCGGCTAATTTTGCAACTATTTGTATTATTCACTTTGTATCTTCAATTGTCATACCCGCGCGGATGTTTTTCATACCATTTCCTCAAGCTTAAAATGCTTTCTTCGATGTTTTTTTCAGGCTTCCATTTTAAAATTTTAAAAGCTTTTGAGGCATCGGCGTAAATTTTGGCATACTCGCCTTTCCTCGCTTCGCCGCTTTTTTTATTCATCTTTTTGCCGAATTCTTGCTCAACTTTTGAAACAATTTCTTTGACTGACCATCCCGCGCCGTTGCCGAGGTTGAAAATTTCGCTTTGACTGTTTTTCTTCGACAAATATCCGTAAGCCAAATAATGCGCCCTGGCTAAATCTTCCGCATCTATATAATCCCTAATCGGCGATCCGTCCGGAGTATCGACTTTTTGGCAAGTATAGGAAAACGGCTCAATTCCCATCGCTCCTCTCACCGCGTTTTGGACAAGCAAAGAAGAAGGCTTTTTGCCGTCGCCTATTTCTCCATTCATATCCGCTCCGCAGACATTGAAATAACGAAATATCACACACTTGAAATCATGCAGTTCCCCGTACCAGCGAAGCATTCTTTCGGTTAACATTTTTGATTCGCCGTAAGGATTGGCCGGATTTTGAGGGTGCTTTTCGTCCACCGGCAAATATTCGGTCTCGCCGTAAGCAGCGCAGGTCGAGGAGAAAATTATGTTTTTCACGCCGGCCTCTCTCATCGCTTCAAAAAGATTAAAACTGCCGACGAAATTGTTTTCAAAATAAAGTCCGGGCCGTTCCATTGATTCATTGACGGAACAAAGAGCGGCAAAATGCGCCACGGCGTCAATTTTATTTTCTTTAAAAACTTTCCGGATGTCCTTTTTGTTTCTCAAATCGCCTTCTACGCTCTTGAGCTTCCCGTATTTTTTGAGAATCTTAAGCGGCTCCCTAAATCCGCGAGAAAAATTATCAAAAGACGCGACCTCAAATCCTTTTTCCAGAAATAATTTCACGGCATGGCTTCCTATGTATCCCGCGCCTCCCGTTATCAAAATTTTTTTGGGCATAATTTCATAATTTTACTTTGAATAATGACTTTCCATAGCCTCGAGTATCGGACCGATTTCGCCAGCAAGAATCTTCTCGATATTGTGCCACGATTCTTTAATCCTGTGATCGGTGATTCTGTCTTGCAAGATATTGTATGTCCTGATTTTTTCCGAGCGGTCGGCTGTGCCAATCTGTTCTTTCCTTTCGGCGGAAAATTTCTTCGCCTCTTCTTCGTCTTTTAAAACTTGCAGTTTGGCGATAAGAATGCTCATCGCTCTGTCTCTGTTTTTCTGCTGACTTCTTTCGGCGGTTGAGCGAACATCAATGCCAGTCGGCTTATGAATAAGCCTTACGGCCGTTTCAACTTTATTCACATTTTGCCCGCCCGCTCCGCCCGATCTTGAAAACTCGATTTCAATGTCCGACGGCTTTATTTCAATCGTGGTTTTCTTTCTAATCGGTAGAATCGCGACTGATGCGGTTGAAGTGTGGACTCTTCCCATCTTCTCCGTCTCCGGCACTCTCTGTATTCTGTGAACGCCCGTTTCAAAACGAAGTTCTCTGTATACATTCTTGCCTCTTATTTCAAATGATGCTTCTTTGTAGCCGCCGAGAGGACTTTTTGATTCGTCAATGACGGAAAAAGACCAGTCTTTGGATTCGGCGTATTTTTTGTACATCAGAGCCAATGTCTGGGCGAAAAGCGCCGCCTCTTCTCCGCCCGCCCCCGCCCTTACTTCAAGAATTATTTCATTAGGAAATTCTTCTTCAGCTTCATCACTGGCCAAGATAGATTCCATTTGTTTCAAAATAGTTTCTTTTTGGACATTCAATGAATTCAGCTCTTCTTGAACCATCTCCGCCATTGATGAATCTTCTTTGGACATTTCCAAAATGCCTTTCTCTTCTCTGGAAAGTTTTTCGTACTCGCTCGCCAGAAACACGGTCTTTTTATTGTTCTTATATTTCTCTATGTTTTCCATATTTTATTTTTAGCTTCTAGCTTATTAGCTTTTTAGAAAGACTCTTTAGAGTTATTCCTTTCCTAAGAAGCTGCGCGCTAAAAAGCTACTCCCCTATATGAGATTAAATACTAACATCAAAAAAACTAAACAGCGAATGTTTAGTTTTTTTGATGATTTTCAAGAGAGACTCTATTTCTTTTCCTTCTTCGCTATTTTATTTGTTCCTGCCGCCGCTTTTCTTGTCTTGAATTTCTCCACTCTGCCGGCCGTGTCCATAACTTTTTCCGCGCCGGTGTAAAATGGGTGGCAATTGCCGCAGATTTCCACCTCAATCTTTTCTTTAGTGGAGCCAAAATCGTATTTGGCGCCGCAGGCGCAGGAAATATCCGCCTTATCAAAATATTTCGGATGTATATCTTTTTTCATATTGAATAACATATCATAAAATAATAAACGCGCAAGCAAAAAAGTGAGAAGTGAAAAAAACCCGACTTGGGAGCTCAACTCCCAAGTTGATTCAATTGCCCTGCAGGAAGTCAATCATTGTCTCCTGAATATTCTGGGCCCTAGCCATCACTTGATTGCCGTAAGAGCAGGAGGAACCTCCCGATCCGTAATATTTGCAGGCCGCTCTGATTTCCGCGCTATAACTTTTGCTGTCGGCCCCCAAATCTCCCAGATAAATCGACGAGGCGATTATGGCGTCTTTCGGATCCCAAGGGTTTGGAATGAGTTTGCCGACTATGCTCGCTATTCTCTCTTTAAGCAACTTCCAAGTCGAAGGTATGAACTGCGCCGGGCCCATAGCTCCCCCCCAACCGATCGGTTTTTTGTTTTTGTATGACGGTTGCCAACAAGACACTCGAGTGCTCATGGCGTCGCGTCCAAGATCTTTCATAATGTCAAAAAAAACGGGAATGTCGCGGATCGGATTCATAACGCGAGATTTTGAAATCTTGCTGTCGACATTGACACCGTCGCCGGTCGATGTGTCCGCCAAGAAACAGGAGCCGACATTCTGTCCCAGATTGGATTCTTGCGTGAGTATCGCCAGCAAAAACGCCGGCCTCACGCCGGTTTTAGACGATGCCAAATTGGCGTATTCAAGCGCCTTGCCGAAAGGTATGGGCGAAGTGTCGCGCAAAGCGAAAAGCGCCGTTCTGATGCTAGCGGCTTTATTCTCTCTTTCTTTAAGTATTTCCGCGTACGCTTTCTCTTTCTCCTTATTAAGACTTAGAAGTTTATTCTTTTCGCTGTCATTTTTTTCAATGCTTCTCTTTTCAGCCTCGATCGCCATTCTCGCGTCCGTTTCTTGATCTTTCCTCGCGCTCAATAATTCCTTCTGCTTTTCAGTCGTATCTTTTGTCTGCCTTACGTCATCAAGAAGAGATTTGAGAGACTTCTTGATTGAATCAAACGAATCAATATCTATGAAAAATTGAGAAAGGTCGTTATCGCTCAACATAATATCTACCGCTGAAGACGCGTCTATCTGATCCGTCTTTCGCAACAATAACGATATGGAATCCTTGCCTCGGTTTATCTTCTGTTCCAAGTTTTCTATGTCTTTGGACTTAACCGATATGTCTTTAGAAAGACCGCTGATTCTAATGTTCTTGGCCTTGATGTTAAGCTGCGCTTCTTTTATCTTTGTCTTTAGAATGGAAATGTCTCTGCTGATTGAAGCGGATTCCGATTTCAAATCGGCTTGAGTTGATTTTAATTTTGGAATCTCCTTGCTTTCAATCTCATCGAGCTGTTTTTTCAGCTCTTCTTCTTTTGCCGATGTCGGACTGTTTGCCGTTTGAGCGCTCAAAATATTATAAGAATCGGCGAAAAACAAAACGAGTCCGAAAAAAGACAATAAAAAGATTGCAATTTTTTTATGTAAGAACATAAATCAAATTCTATCAGCCAGTGAATAGGTTTTAAGCGCCAGATGAAGAAGCGTATAATTTCAGCAACTATTCTCCAGAAACTACAACCCAATCACTGGAAACTCTTTATTTCTTCCCTTCTTCTTTCGCGCCTTCTTCCGCTTCAGCTTCTCCGCCTTCTTTGGCTTCCTTTCCTTTTTTATGGACTTCTATACTGGCAAGATCGATAGGAGCGACCTCTTCAACTTCCTCTTTTGTTTCGTAGACGGAAGCGATCACTTCTTCAGATTTGGTTATCAGAACGACTCCTTGAGGCAGTTTTACATCCTTGGCGAGAATCTGACTGTCAAAATTGACGAGGGGAGAAATGTCAACGCTGATATTGTGGGGCAAATCTTTCGGCAAAGCTTCAATCTCCATTTCATGCATGACTTTAACCAAAGTTCCTCCCATATCTTTCACAGCCGGAGCCACCCCGACGAATTCAAGCGGAACGCTAATCTCTATTTTCTTCCCTTTTTCAAACACGTAAAAATCGGCGTGACGAGGTTCGTCCGTCACGGGATCGCGATTAATGTCATAGATTAAAGCTTCCGCTTCCACATTCTTTCCGATAAGATCAATCACCGAAGACTCTCCCGCTTCTTTCCAGACCTTCTTGAATTCCGCCTTGGAAATTATTATGGGGGTTGATTTCTCCTTTTTTCCGTAGAAAACCGCCGGCATCTTGCCTGCTTTTCTCAAAACGTCGTTTTTTTGCGTTTTATCTCTGTTTTCAACATTTAATTTAAGCATTTCAATATTATATACATCATCGGCAAAAAATCAAATTTTTGCCGATTCGCGACAAAAGCATAGAATCATCGCGCGATCGGTTTGAGTAATTTAAAATTGAGGAATTCATTGAAAATTTTTGCAAAATGATTTCCGATGCAATTCCGACAAGCCGTTTTCACGGATTTTTTGGCAATGCGAAACGGTGCCGTATCCTTTGTGAATTTCAAAACCGTATTGAAGGAATTTTTTGGAATATTTAATCATCTTGCGGTCACGGGCAACTTTAGCGGCGACTGAAGCGAGAGAAATGATTGGCTCTTTCTCGTCCCCCTTGATTATTGTTTTTTGGTAAATAAATTTTTCCGGCGCTCTAAGTCCGCCGTCAAGCAAAACCATCGTTTTCAAAGGATCGGCTTTTAATTTTTTGAGCGAATTTTTTACCGCCAATCTCAAGCAATGCGATATTCCTTTTTCATCTATTTTTTTATTGCTTACGAAAGAAACGGAGTAATCCAAATCGCCTTTCGTCTTAAGTTCTTCCGTTTTCCCAAGCCATTCTTCCCTCTTTTTTTCGCTAAGTTTTTTTGAATCTCTAATGCCTTTGAAGAATCCTTTGGCTTGCAAACTCTTGATTTTTGAAACCGAAATCAGACAAGCTCCCACAGCCAAAGGCCCCGCCAGAGGTCCTCTGCCAACTTCGTCAATTCCGATGATGTATTGAAATCTATTTTTGTCTTTATTTTTCATTAAAACTATTTGGTACTCCGACTACCAAGTCGCTTGGTAGTCGGAGTACCAAATAAACTTAATTATTCCAGCAACAATTCCGAAAGTCGATCATCTTCTTCCCTGTTAGATATGATGCCTTCTACCGTATCTTCAGCAAATTTCATATAATCTTCTTTGTCTTTGAATCGATCAAGGATAATATTTTTAAAACATATCTCATCACTCTGATTCTTGCCGAGATATTCATCCCAACTTGAACACGCGTTGCCGGGAGGAATTTTATGAACACGATCATTCAAATTAACATAAGCGCTTAGGTGCAGTAAATATTCATCTGAATCAACATGAATTGATTTAAATTTACCTTGAAACAAAACTCCATTCCGATTGTACTTCTCATTAAAATAACGAGTGAAACCGCCACCGATCCTTTGCATAAATTTCTCTATTCC
>JAGXAA010000040.1 GCA_018971765.1 Patescibacteria group bacterium | reverse complement strand
CGTTAAGAAACAAGATCGGATTGTTTGACGATATGGTTATGGAAGTTTGCTCGGGTCTTTGGAACTACCATCTGAGATATTCATCGTAATTCCTCCCCTTTTGGGAGAATCTCGTCTCGTTTGAGACTATATGGCAACAGGTCTATTGATCACTCGGGCGGACTTATCAAAGACGCAAAACAGGCGAGTTATGTCCTTCTGGGGTTCGCGCTGGCGGCGGTTATAGTTTCGCTGGTCTTGTCGTTTGGAGGAGGAAGACCCAATTCTATTTACAAGGAGAGCATTATGGGTCCAGACGGCTTGCCCGTAATGAAAAGATAAAAAATGTCAATGTATTTTATCCGCAAAAATAAAACAAAAGGATTCACTCTCATTGAACTTCTTGTGGTCATCGCTATCGTTGGTTTGCTTTCAAGTATTGTGTTAGCGAGTTTGAATAGTGCGCGAGTGAAAGCGAGAGATGCCAGAAGAATATCAGATCTGCATCAAATCCGGCTGGCTTTGGAACTTTATTACGATGCTAATGGGAATTATCCTGTTGTTCCTACTTGGATATCCAGTGTGGATTCATCATGGAATACTTTACAAACCGCCCTCGCTCCTTACTTACCCAATCTGCCAAAAGATCCTGTAAATAATTCATGGTTACCTTGGGGGACGGGTAATTATAGTTATAGTTATGGATACAACACGGCTTCTTATCCTAATAAATATGATTTGGTCGCTCAATTGGAAGATACAAATAATATAAATACCTGCGCAAAAAAAGATTACAAATATCACACCGCCGGCGGAGAAATGTCATGGTGCACATCTCACGGTGGCTATTATAGCGATTATCTTTACGCCGATCATTAATAATGGTTTTCACAGGGTTTATTATTTCCGAATACTGGGCAAGTTCTAGTTCGCGCGTCATTTCGCGCGCAAGTACAAATAAATATCTTCCAACGCTTTCACGCCGTCTCCGGCGGCAATGTTGTTTTGATGATACAGTCCGTTGCTGCAATCGCCGGCGGCCCAGATTCCTTCCACCGATGTCCTCTGATTTTTCGGATCAACGATTATGTGATTCCATTTGTCCAAAGCGACAAGGTCTTTTAAGAATTCAACGGCGGGAATAAGTCCGATTTCAACAAAAATGCCGTCCGTCTTAATCTCAATCTTTTTTTTGCTTTCTCCGTTCGCGTAAACAATGGAGTTTACGAATTTATCGCCTTTTATTTCAATAAGGCGGGCATTTATGATCGATTTCATTTTGGGATTTTGAAGGACTTTTTTGACGGTTATCGGGTCGGCTCTGAATTCAGAGCCTCTGTTTAGGATAGTGACGCTTTCGCAGTAAGCTAACAGTTGAGAAGCAGTTTCAAAGGCCGAATTTCCCCCGCCGATCACATGGACATTTTTGTTTGCGAAAAGAGGTCCGTCGCACGAGGCGCAATAACTTATGCCTTTATTTTCAAATTCTTTGGCGCCGGGAATGTCTAATTTTCTCCTATGGCTTCCGCTTCCGACAAAAACAGTTTTGGCTCTGTATTCTCCGCCGCCGGTCTTGACTAAGAAACCCCCATCATCTTCTTCCACAAGCTCGACTTTTTCACCGTCTTTGATATCAACGGAATCGTCGGCATAGGCTCTTAAGTGTTTTTCCAGATTCTCCGCTAATTCTCTGCCGCTGATTGAAACATTTCCTATCCAATTTTGAATTTGACTCGCGACGGCGCTTTGTCCTCCGAAGCTTTCAGTGATGAGGACGGTTTTGAGTTTCTTTCTTGAACCGTATAAGCCCGCCGCGACGCCTGCCGGTCCTCCTCCTATTATTGCTAAATCATACATAATATTATTTTGAGCGCGTTATTTATAAAGGACAAAAACCGCGTTTAAGTTAAAAAATATTCAGGTTTATTTCTTTGATCTTCTTAGAAAAGCGGGCACCGCGCCCCAATCGCTGTCATCGTCGTCGGAAATAGCCTTTTTTTCTTCTTTCTTTTCTTCTGGCAGAGGCTTCATTTCTTTTGCTAGCGACGGCGTCGGCATCGAATTGTAAATTTTGCCTTTTTTGTCGTCGGTTGAGACATTTTCAATATTGCCGATGTTGCTGTGGAAGGTCGGCTTTTTCGCCGCAATGTCGGGAAAGCCGGAAGCTATCACTGTCACTTTTACCTCGTTTTTCTTCATTTTTTCATCGCGAACGGTTCCAAAGATGACTTTGGCGTTCGGGTCGATTGATTCCGTTATCACCTTCGCGGCTTCCTGTATTTCAAACATCGTAAGGTCGTCGCCACCAGCGATTGAGAACAAAACTCCTTTGGCGCCGTGAATTGAAAGTTCAAGAAGGGGAGAATTGATTGCCATTTTGGCGGCTTCTTCGGCTCTTTTTTCGCCCGAAGCCATTCCTATTCCCATAAGCGCTGAGCCGGCATTTTCCAAAATGGCTCTGATGTCGGCAAAATCTATGTTAATGATTCCGGGCATAGTTATGAGGTCCGAAATTCCTTCCACGGCTTGCTTGAGTATTTCGTCGCACATAGCGAAAGCGTTTTTCGCCGTCGTTGTTTTGTCGATGTTCGCCAAAAGACGATCGTTCGGTATCACGATAATCGCGTCGACTTCTTTACGGAGGTCTTCAAGTCCTTGTTCGGCCAGTTTCATTCTTTGGAGTCCTTCAAAAAAGAACGGTTTTGTCACTACCGCCACAGTGAGAGCGCCGAGTTCCTTTGCTGTTCGCGCGACTCCAGGCGCCGAGCCGGTGCAAGTGCCCCCGCCTTCGCCTCCGGCGATGAACACCATATCAGCTCCTTTTATCGCCTCCTGGATTTCTTCTTTCGTCTCTTCAACGGCTCTTTTGCCGAGCTCCGGATTCATGCCCGTGCCTAAACCTCTGGTCAGATTTTTGCCGATGTGAATTTTCTTTTTTGCCAAAGAATGATGAAGATCTTGAGCGTCGGTGTTCACCGCGATAAACTCAACGCCTTTAATCTTTGAGTTGACCATATGATTCAAGGCATTTTTCCCTGAACCGCCTATTCCCAGCACTTTTATTCTAGCGAAAGCTTCTACCTCGGGTTTAATTTGAGCCATTGTGATATTTGGTTAATTTATTGAAATTTACAGTAAATGTCCGTGAATTACGAAACGGAAAAATTTATAGTCTGGTTGAGCAAAAACACCTTGAAAGACAAAGAGTTTTTGCGACCCGAGGACTTAAATTTTGCGTTTCGTAATTCAAAGTAAATGTATAATAGCAGAAAGCTGCTAAAAAAAGAAAGACTTGACAAATTTGTTTTTGAATGCGCCGTAATTAAGCGCATTAAAACGCGCGATTAGCATCGCCTGATTAATCACGGCAAAAATTGCTTCACCCATTTAATGAGCTTGTGTTTTGTCGTTTTTGCCAGTTTCAAACCTAAAGAAGTCTCATCGTTCGAAGAATTCAGTCCCCAGAAACACAATCCGTAAGCCACGGACCACGAAGCGTCTTTGATCTGCTCATTTTTGCCTTCGCGTTTGAAATTGACGGACGCCACTTTGGAAGGGAGTTTAAGAGAGTTTTTCGCGAGGTCCTCTATAAGCTCAATGCCCGATCCTCCTCCCGTGAGAATTATTCCTGCCGGCAGAAGTCCGCTCCGCCCGATTTTTTTCAGATGAGTTTCAATAAGCTCGAAAATATCCGAAAGGCGCGCCGCTATTATTTCATCAAGCTTTTTTTGGGAATATTGCGATTCGGAAAAAGAGCCAAGCTTAAGGCGTTCGGCCTCTTCCAGCGGAATTTTAAGCCCCAGCGCTATGTCGTTCGTTATGTCTATTCCTCCTATCGGAAATATTTCCAAAGAAATCGGTATGTTATTTTCAAAGACCGCGACTGAGACCGTCTCCGAGCCGATGTTTGCCAAGACGCACCCGGCGATTTTTTGAGTCTTGGTCAGGTTTACAAGGCTCGCCGCGATAGGCGAAGCCAGCACATCCAAGACTTCAATTCCCGCCTTTTCCACCGCTTCCACCAAGTCGTTGAAGTGGTGCTCAAGGCACATTATGAAAAGCGCTTTCACTTCAAACTTATTGCCTTTCATTCCGATAGGCCGGCCCATTATTTTTTTTCCGTCAATTTTGTATGAAATCGGCACTGATTGGATTATTTTTCTGTTGATGGAAAGCGATCGAGGCATCTCGCCTTCTGCGGCCGCCATTACGCTTTTCGCGTCCAAGTCGGTTATTTCCGAATCGGCTTTCGATATGATAATCGATCCTTGCGACACCGCTCCACTCAATCCTATTCCTCCGAGAGACAGATAAGCTTCTCTTATTTTCACTCCTGATGTTTTTTCAGCTTGAGCTATCGCGCGTTTGAGGCTTTTTATCACATCGGATTGGTTCATAATATAGCCATGCCTCATTCCTTTTGATTCCGCAAAGCCGGCTCCTATGATATTCGGCAAGCCCGCATTGTCCTCGCCTTCGTTTGAAGCAACCGCCACTTTTATTTGATAAGTGCCTATGTCTATGCCCGTGGTAATATTGCGTTTCATATGGATGATAGGTTGATGAAAATAATTCAAGCCGAATTCCGATCAGTGAAAATATTCAAAAAGAGCGGATATTTTTCAGACCCCAAACTTATTCCTGAATTTTTTCTCTTCGTTCTCCATTTTACCACTATGTTCGAATCCTTTCAAATGCGCGAGTCCGTGGATAAATAAAAATTTTATGAAATTATCGCGACTTCTTCCGAAACGAGGCGCTTCTTCAACGGCCATTTCATCGCATATAAAAATTTCTCCTTCCTTTTCGCTTAGCGGAAAACTTAAAATGTCGGTTGCCTTATCCGCACCCCCGTATGACTTATTAAGTTTCTTGATTTTATTTTTTCCAATGAAGACCAAGCTTAAATCGTAATCTTTCCCCAATACGGCTTCTTTCATCTTTGCAAAAATCAACCCATCGGCCGATGAGTTGATTTTTGTTTCGTCGGATATTTCAAATTTGTTTTTCAAACCGCCTTCTTTCATACTTCTTTGAATTACGAAACGGAAAAATTTACAGTTTGGTTGAGCAAAAACGCCTTGAGAAAATAAAAAGAGTTTTTGCGACCCGAGGACCTAAATTTTGCATTTCGTAATTCATGATACTTGCAATTCTTATTTTCACTTTGAATCGCAAAACTCTCACTCGGCGCGTTTTGCAATTCAAGTAGACTTATCTGCTTTCTTTGGCCGGCATTTTGCCCATTTTTATAAGCTCCTCTCTTTCTTTTCTTCTTTTAATGGATTCCAACGCTTTCATTTTTATCTTATATTTGGATAACTTTCTTTCCTGATATCTTATCGACCTAATTTTTGGCAATATGCCCGCGCCTTGAACGCGCCTTGTGAACCGTCTCAAAAGGCTTATGTTATTTTCATTATTATTTTTTTCCACTTCCACATTTATCATATAAACAACATACTAACATAAACGAATATTTTTTCAAGATAATTATTTACCCCGAATTACGAAATGCAAAATTTAGGTCCTCGGGTCGCAAAAACTCTTTTTATTTTCTCAAGGCGTTTTTGCTCAATAGACCTGTAAATTTTTTGCATTTCGTAATTCGGGGTGTTTATTGACGCCACTTTCTCGACCTGAAATCTAACGCCTACTTCTTCAATCTTTTAAGATGCGCTGAAAGATTCTCCGTTGAGACGATTTCCTGCGATCTGGTATTCATATTTCTTACCATAACCGTATTGTCCATTGATTCCTTTTTCCCCATTATAAGAGCGTAAGGCACTCTCATCTTTTCGGCTAAAGCGATTTGTCCGCCAAGCATATCCCTGCTCAAAGACTGACAAATTGAAATTCTCGCTTTTCTAAGCTTTTCTATTATATGCAGACCTTTGAGTTTCGCTTCAAAACCGAGCTGTATGAAGAAAAAAGCGGGCGGTTTTATTTTGGAACTTGTCGCGGCGTTATAAAGCAGCTTTTTTAAAAATATCTTGATTCCTATGGCGGAAATGTCTTTTTTCAATCCTATTTTTTTTGCCAATCCGTCATATCGGCCGCCGGAAGCGATGACTTCTTTCCTGTTTTCCGCTCCCCTCATTATTTCAAATACCGTCTGCGAACAATGTCTCCTGTCCGGAACCAGACTGTCGTTGATTCGATAGGGAATATCCAGCGCTTCAAGCCCTTCAAGGACTTCTTTGAAGTGTTGTCTACTCGGTTCGGACAGAAAACTTATGGCTTTGGGAGCCTCTTCATTCAGAGCGCGGCAACATTCTTCTCTGTCGCATTCCAAGAGCGAGAACGGATCTTTCTTAAAAAGTTGGCGGCAATGAGAAGTCATTCCGTTTATATTTTTTCGATAATAACCGGCAAGTTCCCTCACGAATTTATTGGTCGATTCTCTGTCGCCTATGCTGTTTATGTCTACGCGAACATCATCGATTTTATTATCCGAAAGAATAGAAAGGACAGTTTTTATCAAGATCGCTTCAGAAACGCTCTTGGAAGACCCCAATATCTGAAGATTTAGAAAACTCTCTTTGATTGAAGGATTTTTTTGTTTGCTTGAAGCCGCGTTGCCATGGTAAGAGATCATTATGGGCTGGGGCTCGGCTATGAGATTATTGTCGGCATAGAATCTCAAAAGCGAGCTTTTTTCTTCAACGGAAATTTCCAAAGGATGCGAAACAATATTTTTGCATAACGGTTCTTTCTCGGTCAGAATTTTTGCGTTGTCAAAGTCGCTTTTTCCCATAGCCGGAGGCTCAATCGGAATGAAGCCGTAATAAGCAGCCGTCTCCATCGCCCCGTCAATGTCTTTGGCGTCTTTAAATTTATTTTTTTTGTCGCTTTTGAATTTTTTATCGCCGACATTGTGGAATTTTTTTTTCAAATTCGTTTTGTTTTTATTCTCTGAAGAATTCATAGTTAATTCTGCCCGATATTGACCGAGACGGGAACGCTTGCCCCGGGCAATAAATTTATCTTTGTTATGGGGAAAAGCCGCGCGAAAGGTCTGCCGATTATCAGAGACTCTTTGAGAGGGCCCCAATATCTTGAGTCAAAACTTTCCGTTCTGTTGTCTCCCATAACGAAATATTCATCGTTTTTCAGAGTGATTGGATTGCGATCGCCCGTGTCTATTTTTGAATCAATGTAAGGTTCTTCAAACGGCGGCGATTTTTTCCCTTCTTTGTCCGTCACTGAAACTTTCCCCCCGCTAATCGTTATCGTCTCGGACGGTAATCCTATGATTCTTTTGATGAAGAATTTTTTTGTGTCCAGAGGATACCTGAATATAATAACATCGCCTCGTCTCGGTTTTTCAAATCTGTAGCTTATCTCGTCAACGATAAGGTATTGTCCATTGGCGAAAGTAGGGTCCATCGAACCTCCACTAACTATGAAAGGCTGGGCGATAAAGAATCTTATGGGCAGTACGATAACCGCGGCAAGCAAAACGAACTTTATTAGTTCTTTGAAGAAATTTTCTTTTTTTTTCCGCTCCGCCGGCGCTTGTTCCGTTTTCAAAAGATTTTTTTGCGGATAGTTTGATTTTTTATTTTCCTGTTCCATTTACTCGCATTTTATTACGGATGTCCCAGTTGACGCAAGACGGCAATGTGTGGTCTGGAAAAGCTAATAGCTGACAGCTTTTAGTTTACGGAGTGTTTATAACCCCGAATTACAAAATGCAAAAATTTAGGTCCTCGGGTCGCAAAAGCTGTTTGTTTTTTTTAAATGTTTTTGCTCGACCAGACCATAAATTTTTGCATTTTGTAATTCGGGGTTTATAATTAAAAAATGATATGTTAATATTGATTGCATATGAAATACATCGCAGCTCTAGGCAATCCGGGAGAAGAATACGAAAACACCCGACACAATGTCGGCAGGATTGCGCTGGAAGCATTTGTCAAAAAAAATGATTTTTCGGATTGGGTCTTTGATAAGAAGCTCAAAGCTTTGTCGTCTGATGAAGGCAAAATAGGGAAGGAGAGGGTGTGTTTGATTGAACCGGAAACTTTTATGAATAAATCTGGGCTTTCGTTCCAACCTATTATCAAAAACAAAAAAAAAGCGGAAGACCTTGTCGTGATTCACGATGATCTCGATTTGCCAATAGGAAAATTCAAAATTTCATTCAATAAAAGCTCCGGCGGGCACAGGGGAGTGGAGTCCATAATCAAAGCGATAAAAACGGAAGCTTTCACGAGAGTTCGCGTTGGCATATCGCCCGCCACTCCGAGCGGAAAACTCAAGAAGCCGAAAGGTGAAAAAGAAGTTGCCGATTTCATACTCGGCGAATTCAAGAAAAGCGAAATGGAAACTTTGAAAAAAGTTTCGAAAAAAGTCTCCGCCGCGCTTGAAATGTTAATTATGGAAGGAAGAGAAAAAGCGATGGGATAGTTTAATAGGAATTAGGTTCCAGTGAT
>JAGXAA010000039.1 GCA_018971765.1 Patescibacteria group bacterium | reverse complement strand
ATAAGCGCCATTGATGAAGAGGATATGAACATATACAAAATTACCGATTCGCTTGACGAAATAATTGAGATAATCAAAAACGCGCCCCTGCGCAAAGAGTAGCTTCAATTTCTTTCTAATTTTTCAAACTATTGGAAGTTTCATTGTCAAGCTCCTTTCTCGCCCAGTTCAAGGAGTTTGCGCTCCCACTTTTCTTTCTTTTTTTGCGATATGTTTTTGAGGGGACCGACTTTCAAAATCCGAACAGGCGCGAATCCGGCAAATTTTAGAATTCCTCTTTTGATTTCATTGGTGGAGTCGCCCATAAGAATTCGCGCGATGAGAGGATGAGAATCGGAGGAGACAACGACCAACGCCGATCTGCCTTTAAGGTGTTTATTCCAACCTCGGCCATTTTTGTTGAAATTGAAAGCGAAGCCTGGAAGCCACATCCTGTCAAACATCCCCTTGAGAAGCGCGGGCATAGTTGACCACCAGCTCGGATAAAAAATCACGAAATGATCGCACCATTTAATATTTTCTTGAACCATCGCGAGATCTGGTTCAAGCGCTTGTATGACTTTGTATCCTTTGTGAAGAATCGGATCGAATTTCAGATCGCCGATATTTGTCCTCCTTACTTCATGTCCCGCTTCCTTCGCGCCCCTTTCGTAAGAGTCGGCTAAACAACCGCATTTAGTTTCTTTGTCAGGATGCCCTAATAGTATAAAAATCTTTTTCTTCGTCATTTTTTCTTGGTTAAGAAATATTAGACAATAGCCGCTATTTTCACTTTGAAGAAAGGCTGCCTGTGGCCGTTCTTTTTGTAGTATCTGCTTTTCTGCTTGTATTTTATGACTGTCACTTTCTTCGCTCTGCCTATTTTCTCAAGCACGGCCTCGACTTTAGCGCCGTCTATGTAAGGCGTCCCGATAGTAGTCGCGTCTTTGCCATTGTCAACAAGCAAAACTTTATCAAAAGTGATTTTATCACCCTCTTTGAAATCCCCCCTTATCTTCTCGATATTGAGCGACTCGCCCACGGAGACTTTGTATTGTTTTCCGCCTGTTTTTATAACCGCGAATTCCATACTTATCATATTCGCATATTTGCGCCTTAAATGCAAATTGCGGGCGGCATAAAAATTATTGAAACTTTTTGAAATGAGCCGTTTTATGAAGCAAGCTTAATCAAGGCAAGCTCAAGCGGAAGCTCCGGAATGTTGGCGCGGGCGACGGAGTCGTAAGCAATGAGAAATTCAAGAAGCGTTTTTGAACTGATGTTCGATTCCTTTTTAGCGCTCAATTCTTTGAGGAAAATGAAGTCTTCTTCCGGATATTCTTCTTTGATTGAATTCTCAATATTTTTAGCGTATCTTAAAAGAAGAATCGCTCTCATCTTGCGAAGAATGAGCTTAAGATAAACAAGCATATCGATATTATTAGAAGCGGCGGATTTTATCGCTTCAAGTCCGTTCGATAAATTTTTGTCCTCGATTGATTTGATGAAATCGTTGACCAAACTCGCTCTGGGAGCTCCGGCGACTTGCTCGACTTCCTCCATGGAAATTTTCTTATCTTTGGAAAAACTTATGACTTTCTGAAGAATGCCTTGCGTGTCTCTGAACGATCCTTCGCCGAGAAGCGCGATGAGGTCGGCGGAAGACGGTTCAAGCTTGAATCCTTCTTTTTTTGCCAAATCCAAGACTAGCTCTTTCAAAATTTTCCGTGACGGCTTTTTGAATGCGAAAACCTGACAGCGAGAAACGATGGTTTCAGGCAATTTATCCATCTCGGTCGTGGCCAATATGAAAACGGCATGCTTGGGCGGCTCTTCCAAAGTTTTAAGGAGAGCGTTAAACGCCTCTTTGGTAAGCATATGAACCTCGTCAATTATATAGACTTTGCGGGGAGATTCAAAAGGAAGAGAGCTTACCGCTTCACGGAGTTCTCTTATGTCATCTATTCCCCTGTTGGAAGCGGCGTCGATTTCATAGAGATCTCTATCGGCGCATCCTATCGCGCGGGCAAAAATTCTAGCGAGGCTCGTCTTTCCCGTCCCCTTCGATCCCGCAAAAAGGTAGGCGTGGGAAATGTTGTCAAGCTCGACGGAACCTTCCAAGACCTTTACGATATGCTCCTGCCCCAAAACATCTTTAAATTCTTGCGGACGATATTTTCTATAAAGCGCGATTTCATTCATAGCAGTATTATAGCAGACGAAATTTTATTTTAAAAAATCAGAAACAATGTCGGCGACCTCTTTGCAGTTTTGCGCTCTCATTAGTTTAATCCTTAATTCTTTCGCGCCGTCAAAGCCGTTCGCGTAGGCCCTGTAATGCTTTTTCATAATGGCAAAATTTTTCACCTTACCCAAGAGTTTTTCAAAAAGTCTGGTGTGTTCAACCATTGCGAGCAATTTCTCTTCCGTTGAAATATCTTCCGATTTTTTGTCCGAATCAAATAGCCATGGGTTTCCGAAAATTGCCCGACCGAGCATTACGCCATCCGCGCCGGATTCTTTCGCTTTAATCCTTCCGTCTTCCAAGCTTATGACATCGCCATTGCCTATCAGCAGAATTTCTTTGCCGCTATTTTTTATGAGCTCCGCCGCTTTTCCGATTTTCTCCCAATTCGCCGGCGCTTTGGACAATTCTTTCCTCGTTCGCGCGTGAATCGTAATCGCCGAAATATCCTCTTTCAAAAGATCACGAATCCATTTTTCAATTTCATCTTTATTGTAGCCGATTCTCGTTTTAACAGATACAGGCAAACCGTCCCCGCCGTCAATCGCCGCTTGTATTATTTCTCGGGCGAGCTTGGGATTTTTTATATGCGCCGCTCCGGCCCCCTGTTTTTCTATCGCCCTATCGGGACAGCCCATATTTATATCGATGCCGTCAAAGCCCAGATCGGCGACAATTTTCGCCGCCTCGCGCATATTCACAGACCGCGCCCCGAAAAGTTGGGCGACAATCGGCCTCTCTTTTTCCGAAAATTTTAAATCCGTCAGAAGTTTTTCTCTGCCCTTTGACGCTAAGCCGTCCGCCGACACGAATTCAGTCCAGAAAACATCCGGACCGCCACCTCTTTTTCCGCGACGGCCGTATTCGGCGATTATTTGCCTAAAAGCGCGGTCAGTCACATCCGCCATCGGCGCCAAAACAAAAAACGGCTTGGGTAATTTGCTCCAAAATCCTTTAATCATATTTTTCAAATTAGCATGCCGCGCAAATAAGGCAATAAAAAGTCAATCATTTGGTCTTGTAAAAAACTTTGTTGCCGAAGCGCAAATCGACGTAATCAAGTTTTATTCCACTGATTGCCCCGCGGTTTTTCACCAGCCCGATTTCACCCAGAACCGACTCTAAATTATCCGAAGTTTTGTCAAAAGATTGTCTGTCGTCAAAAATTATCCTGCCGCCGTCTTCCAGACTGATTTCATAATCACTCCCCGTTTTCGCCATGAAAACGACGGGGGCAAGCCCGAAATTTTTCAATGAACTCACAAAACCGATTATTCCTTTGAACTTTTCGGCGGACATATAGCCCTTTCCTATCGGGTCGACGTCGTCAAGCAATCCATAATATCGCATGAAAACATTGCCCGAAAACTTGGGCGCGGCGCTGAAAATCACTCCTTCTTTATCCATAAAATAACAGTTTCTCAAATTTTCATTTCTATCGTTTTCGGCGTCTTTACCGCCGGAGCACCACAGAGATTCCGCCTTTCTTTCGTTTATTTTCACGATTATTTTTTTGAATCCTTCGAATTTTATTTCCGCCTTTTCAATTTTTTTGAAATTATCCGCCAACTTTGTTTCTATCGATTTCTTCGGATATAAAAAAACGCTGTTTTTGGAAAATAACATAAAATAATTTCCGGATGTTTCTTTTTTTACGAGACTCATTATTTCATCTCCGGAAACCGATGAATTTCCTGAGACTTCAATTTCCGCGATTTGAATCGGCGATATTCTGGAAAACCAAGAAAGCAAAAAGACGAAACCGATCGAGAGCAGAAAAACTAAAACGGCTTTAATGGCAAATATTTTTCGCCGCCGTTTTCTTGCCAGAGACGATTTGAGATTAGGGTTCCTGCGAGCCATTTATTTTTAAATTTTTCGAGAGATTGTTTCCTTTCCGATATATTTCTGCAAAACTTCAGGAACGGAAACCGAACCGTCCTCCCGCTGGTTGTTTTCAATGATGGAAATCAAAATTCGTGGAGTGGCGATGGCAGTATTGTTGAGGGAATGAGCGAATCTCAATTTTCCATCCTTGTCTTTGTAGCGGATGTTCAATCTTCTTGTCTGAAAATCGTGGAAATACGAGCAGGAATGAGTTTCTCTGTAGCGATTCTCCGAAGGAACCCATGCCTCGATGTCATATTTCTTGACTTGTCCAAGTCCCAGATCGCCCGAACAATTGACAACGATACGATAAGGGATTTTCAAAGCCTGCATAATTTCTTCGGCGTTATTCAAAAGCTCCTCGTGGCGTTTGACGCTCTCCTCGTGGCTGGCTTCGCAAAGTATGACTTGTTCGAATTTGAAAAATTCGTGGACGCGCATAATGCCTTTAGTGTCCTTGCCATGACTTCCCGCTTCCCTGCGGAAGCTCGGAGAAAAAGCGATAATTTTTTTCGGAAGATCGCCAAGATTTAACACATCATCGGCAAAATAGCTCATAGTCGCGACCTCCGCCGTTCCGGCGAGATAATCATTGTCTTGAGTTTTGTACATATCTTCTTCACCCTGCGGAAGATAGCCGGTGCCAACGAGCGTTTCTCTTCGGACGAGCGACGGAACCAGCATCTGAGAGAAGTCTCCTTTGAAGTTGAAGTGATCGGAGACGAATTGCCAGATGGCGAAACTCAGAAGCACCGCGTCATTTTTTAAAAAATATCCGCGGAAACCGGAAATTTTTGCTCCCTTTTCCAAATCAACCATACTGGCTTTTTCCATAATTTCAATATGACTTTTCGGCGCGAAATTGAATTTTGGAATTTCTCCCCACACTTTCACTTCCTGATTGTCAGCGTCACTGTCTCCTTCAGGCACGGACATATCGGGAATATTCGGGACTTGCACCATAAGCGCCTGCCAATTTTTCATCACTTCCTTCTGCTCCTCTTCTTCTTTTTGAAGTTCATCTTTGACAATCTTCATCTCGGCGATGAGTTGGGCTTTCGCCGCCGCGTCCGGAGTTCCAGCGATTTTTTCACTCCATTGATTCTGCTCGGCGCGCTTTTTTTCGATTGCCGTCATAAGCTCGCGTCTTCTGTCGTCAACTTTCAATAAATCGTCAACATTAAAAGCGATCCGTTTCTTTCTCGCTCCTTCTTGCACTATGTCTTTATTTTCTCTGATGAATTTTATATCCAGCATAATTTTATTTATACCGAAGCCACTATCACCACCACTTCCCCTTCTTTGCTTTCAAGGTCTTTTTTCTTGAGAGTCAACTTGTCCAAGTGTTTCGTCTCTTCCGCTCCGGCTTCTTTCAAGAAGACTTTTAGGGCGTTCTTGTCTGAATCGCCGCCGTAATGCATTGGAATGATTATTTTCGGCTCAAGCGATACGGCAAATTTATAAGCCGCGGATGGCTCCAGAACGCCGTTTCCGCCAATGGGAACAAATAACACGTCTATTCCATCAACGGCTTCTTTCGCTTCTTTGACGTCCGGCTCTCCGAGCGCGCCCAAAAAGAAAAGATTCATTCCTTCCAACGCCACCGAATAGACTGTGTTAATCCGCTCTTTTCCTCCATAATTTGATTTCGTGGCAAAACCTTTTATAAATACGCCTTTTATTTCATATTCTCCCGGTCCGGATATGACGAAAGGTTCTTTACCAGAATAAGAAAGATTTTCCGCGCCGTTAAAATCAGGGTGATTCGCGGTAATCAAAGCCACATCGGCAAAAAAACGGCTGTTTTTAAATTTGGAATCTTTGGAAATCGGATTGAAAGCCAAAACAGTGTCTCCAAACTGCGCCTTGAAAGATTCGACTCCCTGGTATGTGATTATCATGTTTTCATACTAGCACAAAATAAAAAATGGACAAAAGCGAATTTATAAGTATGCTTAAACAATTATTAAAAGCGATAGCGGTTAGCCCTGCTTTTTCCTAAATTGTCAGAATTTAAGCAGAAACTGCCGTCATTTATTTTATGAACAAAAAAGACAAATCGTCGGACATTAAGGATATTAATAATTTAGAAAAAAAGGAGGAATCGGCGGCGGCAAACGGAGCAAACGAAGAAAAAAATGCCGCGCCCAAAAAAGAAAATCTAATGTCGTCAATCTTCAATAAGGATGACGCTCTCCCTTCAATCGGAGACTTGGTGGAAGGGCATGTCATCGGAACGGAGAAAGCTCGACTGTATGTCGACCTTCATCCTTACGGCACGGGCATAATTTACGGCAAAGAATTTGCGAGCGCGCGCGATGTGATAAGAAAGATAAACAGCGGAGATATCATCGCCGCTAAAGTCATTGATACCGAGAATAAAGACGGCTACATAGAACTTTCGCTCAAAGAGGCCCGACAGGCGATGATATGGAGCGAAGCTGAAGAGGCCATAAGAAATAAAACCGCGTTTGACCTCGCCGTCCAAGACGCGAACAAAGGCGGACTAATTCTCAACTGGCAAGGCGTAGCCGGATTTTTGCCTGCTTCCCAGCTCAAAGCGGAGCATTATCCGAGGATCGTCGACGGAGATAAGGATAAAATCCTTGACGAATTGAAAAAGCTTGTCGGGCAAAAAATATCGGTTGTCATAATATCGGCGGCGCCGAAAGAAGGCAAGCTCATATTCTCCGAGAAAAGCCCCGAATCTAAAGACAAAGAAAAAATAATAGAAAAATACAAAGTCGGCGATGATGTGGAAGGAGAGGTGACGGGCGTCGTGGATTTCGGAGCGTTTATAAAAATTGAAGACGGACTTGAAGGTCTTGTGCACATATCGGAGATAAACTGGTCGCTGGTGGAAGACCCGAGGAGCTTATTCAAAGTCGGCGATAAAGTTAAAGTGAAAATAATAGACATAAAAGACGGGAAAATATCTCTTTCCATAAAAGCCCTTAAGGAAAATCCGTGGAAAAGCGCGACGAAAAAATACAAAAAAGGAGACACCGTGAGCGGCGTCGTCATAAGATTCAACAAATACGGAGCGCTGGCAAGCATTGAAGAAGGAGTGGCGGGGCTTGTTCATATTTCTGAATTCGGCAGCGAAGCCAAGCTTAAAGAGAATCTCGAGCTCGGCAAAAGCTATCCTTTCAAAATCACGATATTCGATCCCAAAGACCAGAAGATGACGCTTTCCTACGGGGAGAAAAAGGTCTAGAAATTTCTAATTCCTAATTGATCTAATTTCTAATCAAATCCCAAAAGTCAAAGACACTTTTCTGCGATCGCAGAAAAGTGTCTTTGAAATTTAAAATGTTCTCATACACTACTTTTGGGGTACTATAAAGCAAATGGTTTTGGGGATAAGCAGTTTCTTAAATAATTCTCTGGGTTTTCAAAGATTTCATCTTGGCGAAAACGCAAGCAAAATTCTGACACCAAATCTTCAAGTTTGTAACGGGTCACATGGTGATACATCCGACGTATGAATGTCCTGAGACACGCCCACAATCCTTCAATCTCCGCGGTCAAAGCAAATTCAAATTTGCTGGGGATCTCATAAGTATGTTTCAACTTGTGCCATTTATCTATTCCCTTGTAGATCGCCGCTCCGTCAGTGAAAAGACTTGAATTAGCCTTGACGAATTGCGTGAGGAAATTGACCGCGTGATGGCGCTCAACCGATTTTTGATGAACTACCTTGAGCGCTATATTCCTCGTTCCTTTTTGCTTGGCTCCGATTACGGCATTGCCCTTGGTATACATCTCGTCGCAAGCTATATTACCCTTGAGCAGAGCGTCCAGCTTTTCTTTGGGTATTTTCTCCCTAAACTTTTGATACCAGTTGAATACCGTCGGATACGACAATTCAGTCATATTCATGGCGTGCTGTATTGAGAATTTCTTCTGCCAGCACCACAAGAGAAGCCACACTTGTTCCAATGAGAGCTTTGTTCCCTTAAGCCAGGAGCTTGATTTGATGCTGAAGGGCAGACGGCATCTTCCGCAACGCCACCTTTCCTCGCTCAATATCTTTTTAATCGACCGACTCCCGCAATCGGGACAATGAACCCTTTTGCCGAATATGATTCTTTTAAATATCCGCCTAAGCGTGCCTTTTGTGGGCACTTGTCTTACAATGTTCATACGAATGGACTTGGTTATTTTTGTTGTTAATTGACCTTAACTGCAATTATACCGAGTCCATTTGCTTTATATTACCCAGATGCATTTGATTGACAACGGATTTCTCTTTTGCTACTCTTTAATCAAGCTTCTAAAAGGCTTTTCTTTTTTGTATGGCAAAAAAATCAGTAATAGCAAGATC
>JAGXAA010000038.1 GCA_018971765.1 Patescibacteria group bacterium | reverse complement strand
AAACGTGTTCGGCGACTATATTATCCAATCTTAACGAAGAGAGAGTATTTTGCCAATCTTCTTCTCTAGTTATATCCAAGTTGTCTTTATCCGTCGGATACCATTCTGAGCCATTATTTATTTCGGCAGAACCTATGTTTATTTTAAGTTTAGATTTCTGAAAGAATTGGGTATGGATTTTCGCGAATTTCAAAATTTTAAATCTTGTTTTTGCCAATAAATTTTTTGGCAATAAAGATCTTATGCATCTTTTTAATTTGTTGACGGTTCTCATTTTTGTATTTCTTCTATTATTTTTCTAACGGCACTTTCGCCCCATCCGGAGAAAAACTCTTGCCTGAATTTTTTCATTGCCGGGCTGAAAGAATTTATAAAATTATCTTCTCTTGCCATCTTCTTTAGGATTTTCTGAGCGTTGGCAGTATTTTTGACTTCTATTCCGGCTCCGCAAGTGTTTACATTCGGGGAAAAATTAGGCAGGGAAGTGATGTTGAAAATTAGCGGTAATACATCGGCCGCAATGCTTTCCAGTATGATTGTGGACATAATAAGGACTGTAACATCGCTTGAATTCAGAGTGTCTCTAAGTTTTTGCTTTGAAGGTGAGACAATTGTCAAGTTGTGAAATTGCTTTAGTAATTTTATTTTATCTTCGCTTAGAGGTTGCACAGGATCATCAGAAACGATTATTTTATGTTCATTTAATTCTTTGGCGGTCCATATTATGAGATTAAAATATTCATCCCATATTTTAGGAGTTAAAAGACCGGATGGAGCTGAGAGGAAAAATGAGATGGTCATTTGTCTATCAATTTTTTTGTCTTTGGTTGGATGATTAAGTATATGACTACCGACTGCGACGAATTTTTGTTTTGGATTGTAAGGCGCAAGAAGTTTGGCAAATCCTTTGCCCCAGACAAGCATTTTTGAATATGACATATTGCGAAAGCCAGTATGAACTATCGGGGACCATCCATGCTGTATGCATACGGTTTGGATTTCAAGCTGTTTGCATACCTGATTCACAATCTCATTATTCGCCGCGTTGCCTTCTATGACAAGGACTGTTTTTGGCTTCAATATCTTTAAGATGTCATAAGTTATGTCATATTGCAGAGTCAATCCGGCATCACTTAGATATTTGCGTTGATTGATAAAGCTCTTTAATCGATAGCTGAGAGTACGGATCTTTACGAATGGTAATCTATTTTCAGACAAGAAATCATTTACGCGATCATAAATTGATAAATATTTATAGTCGGAATCAAGGGCTTCTGTTATCGGCTTTAGGTAATTTACAAACTTTTGATGGACGAGAGTGATTATTACGCGAGTCTTCTTTTCTTTTTTAAAATAAATGCAATCCGCGAATTCTATGAAAAATCCAATAATCTTGTCAAATAAAAGAATTTTAAAAATTTTTCTCATTAAATATTTCCCAATATCTTTAATTGTTGTTTTTTCTGTGACTCTTATGGCATTCGATGGCAATTCTTTATTGCATAGCAAAATGGCTAATTCTTTTTCAATCTGACTATTTAAAATAGTTTTTTTTGGCAATTGATCCAATTTCCATTTTTTAAATAATTCATTCAGATTCTTATTATTAAGAAATAAAAAGTAAAAAGCTCTTTCCAAAGCGTATTTCAAATTTGCTCCGCGATATACGAAAGCTGATTTATCAATTTTTTCAACTCCATCGGTAAACGATCCTATAGCTTTGCAGAGAGTTTCGATATAATCATATTCAAAATCCTGATTTTTTTGATCCATCTGATAATTCTAATGTTTTCGAGTCTATTTTTAAAGCCATTGAAGATGAAAGTGCCGATAATTTTATATTATCGGCACTTTGGCATAAAGTTCATTTCCTTCGGAGCTTTTTTATTGCTTCTTGTTCTTCCGGATATATTCTAATAATCCCGTCGCCTTTAGCTATTTCCCACTGGCGAATGGAAGAACATAGATCTTTAATCTGCCACGGTTCCATAGAGCTGGCTTGGTCGCTTCCGAACATACTTTTTTCCATAGTGATATGGACTTCAATGGCGCAAGCCCCCATTGGCACAGATGCAAAAGTTGGGATCCTCCCATTATAGTGACTTGAGAAACCGATGGGTACATCAAACTCTTTTCTAAGGGTTTCAATTCCCCTTAAATTAATCATTTTTAGTATCTCTTCTCCGTACTCTGTGCCTTTAGGATAGACGCTAGTGCAATGGAGAAGTATAAGATCTTCTTTACCAAGGACTTCCACTGCGTGTCTTATCATAAGCAGATCACTCATTCCCGTGGAGAGAATGATTGGCCTGCCTTTTGCTCGAGTATAGCGGAGCAAATCATCATCAGTTAGGGATGGTGAAGCGATTTTATAGCAAGGCGGGTCAAATTGATCGACAAAATCAACAGATTCTTCATCCCAGCAAGAAGCAAACCATATAATTCCTTTTTTCTTGCAATAGTCATCAATCTCAATATATTCACTCAGCTTAAGTTCAAGAGCGTATTTTAGATCCCCGTTAGTGCTGGCTTCAAAATCAGAATCGATGAGTCTCTTTTCCGCTTCTCTGCTCAAGACGCAACGTTTGATTGCGTCTTGAAGGACTGTTTTGCATACAATTCTTGGTTTGCTTAACTCTTCCTCTGCGTATACTATACCCACTGTTCTCTTTTGAAATTTTACGGCATCACAACCCGACATTACGGCTAGATCTATTAGCTTTTTTGCTAACACGACATCGCCGTTGTGATTTATGCCTATTTCTGCAATTATGAATGTTCTTTCTTCTCCCGATCCGACAGGAAACTCCTCAATTTTAACCGCCTTCATTTTCCTACCTCCTTTTGGTAAGTTTGGTTAAATATTTTAAATTTTAGAAATAACTTTTTCTGAGCCGAGCATACCACATAAATAATTAAATAAAATCTTTACTAAAATATCATTTTGTTGTGTATTATTAAATAACCACCTTCATTTTTAAGTTTAAGAAGAATGGCCAGTCTGCTAATTTAGCAGACTGGCCATAAGATTCAAGCCTTAATAATTCGTGGGAACCCCCCAAAATTGGCACTTTTGGCAAAGAGGAATTTCATTTCTTCGCCCCATTTTATGGGATAGAATCCAACTCTTTCTCTTGCCGCAGTTCCAGATCTCATCAAGCGACTCTGTATTTGCATCTCCAATTATCCCAATACCGTCAGGGTCAAACCTGACACAGATTGAAACTTTTCCTTCGTGGCTTATTACAATGTGCTTGAGAAGCGCCCAGCATATTCCGATCTCCGGAATAGCCGGAATTCTTTTTTCGTATCCGAAACTTCCCAAGGGATCGTGAAGCGCGCGCTTTACGATAAGAATCCCTAATTTCTCGTACCTTTCTTGATCAATTTTCCCGACAAGTTTGGCATTCGTAAAGGGTTTCTTGTCGCCTTTCATCTCGAGAAACTTTTTCAATATTTCATATTGATCCTCAGCCTCATTATCGCCTTCGACTATTGATACCGAAAGGGTGTCAAGAACGCCGATTATTTCATCAGCCTTTTCCACAAGCAGTTTGCCGTTAGTGGTGAGGCTTGTTATCTGGCGGCTGAATAATTTCACCGCCTCCCCGAAGCGCGGATAAAGAAGGCTTTCACCGTCTTTGTGGAATTGAATCACGATATCCGACGGAAGTTCATTAGCGATTTTATGGACTAAACCAAAATCCATATCGCCGTATTTAACTCTAGGATTGTTTTTTTCGACCTTCCTCCTTCCGCACATCCAGCATTTTTTATTGCATCTGCTGGAAAGTTCCACATGGACGCCGAATAGGCTGTTAAACATCTAAATTCCTCCTTTGATAAAATTTTATCGTGAAATATAATTGTGCTGTCTTTTTCAAGATTACTCCATGTTATATCGAAAGTCAATCTTAATTACCGAAGAATGTGAAGATTGCAATGAAGCGATTATTTAATTAAGATGAGCTTATATCATCTTGCGCGCCTCTTAAAAGCTTCAAACATTATAATGAAAGACTCATTCATTAATAACCATAATCTGAAGACGGAAAAGAAAAAAATAATTTATAAAAATAATTCATTGGAAATTGAATACTTTTTTCGTCCGGCTGGTAAAGAAACCATAATATATATTCATGGATTGGGAAGCTTCAAAGAAGACTTTATCGGAGCCGTTGAGTCTGGCGAACTGAAGCCTTATACATTAGCGTCTTTTGACTTTCCGGGTTGTGGAGGTTCTCCTTATCCGGAAAATATGAGATTGAATATAGAGGATCTGGTAAATATAACTGATTTAATGCTTAGAGAATTAGATCTAAATGAGTTCGTGGTTATCGGGCACAGCATGGGCGGAATAGTGGCCCTTATGTATGCCAAGAAATTTGGGAAAAAAATAACTAAATTTATAAATGTGGAAGGCAATCTTTGTCATAGGAATTGCGGTACGGCTAGAGAAGCCATAAAAAGTGGCTTCTCTTATTTTGAAAAAAATTTTTTCGGAAAATTTAAAATTGAGACCAGTAAGATTGAAAACCGTGGAATCAAAAAATATGCTGAGACATTAGAAAAGCATACTTCACCTAAGGCCTTTTTTGATTATTGTCATACTTTAGTTGATTACTGCGACAATTTTGATCTTCTCAAGGAGATGAAAGAATTGAAGATTCCCAGGCTTTATGTGTATAGTGAGGAAAATAAGGCGATTTTTCATTATTTGAAAGAATTAAAAAAGAGTGGCTGTGAAATTAAAGAAATATTAGGAAGCAATCATTTTCCAAATTATGACAATCCGGAAGCTTATTATAAGACAATAAGAAATTTTATGGAAAGATGAAATATACTGACAAGCATCGATTAACCAAAGAAGCCGGGTAAGACATGCTACTTGGGCATTAATAACAAGTTGTCCCAAACTTTAATGATTTTGTTAAGTAATATTTGGGGTTTTTTGAATAATTCCGGTGAGGAAAATCTGAAGCAAAATTCCCTCACATATTTTTCTAAATTAATCGACCAGTGGCGATGATACATTCTCCGGACAAAAGTGCGATAGTTGCCAAAAGCCCCTTCGATCTCTGAAGTGTGCTCGAACTGGAATTTCTTGTGAATATCACGGCTGTGTTTGATCGGCCACCATTTATCAATGCCCTTGTAGATGGCCGCTCCATCGGTCCAGAGTTTTGAGTGAGGTTTAATCTTTCTGAAGAGAAAATACCCTGCATGATGTCTTTGGACGGAGGCGCCCATGATTACATCGTAAGCCAGATTCCTCGTTCCTTTTTGTTTGGCCATAATGAGAGTCATGTTTTTGAAATATGCTTCGTCCAGTTGCACTATGCGCTCCAAAATATTGGTTTCCTTGGGCAGATGTTCCCTGAAGGTGTCAAACCATTTTCGGATCGTGACAGCTGAAAGTCCGGTCAAGGCCGCTGTCTGCTTCACCGGTACCGCGCATGACCATGACCAAAGTATCATCCGCCAGGCTTGAAGCGGAAGCTTTAAGTTAGATAGCCATGTATGAGAAAGAAGAGTAAATTTGATCCGGCAGTCCTTGCAGCGATACCTACCGCTTTGGACATTTACTCGCCTGGATTTGCGCTTGGGACAGAAAATGTTCTTGCCGAACAAAATACGACGAATATATTTCCTTATTTGAGCTTCACTTGGTATTTGATTGTATGTATACATGATGTCCATATTGTAATTGATATGGGACAACTGGTATATATTACCCAGCTACTTATCCTTGACATACAAGCTAGTTTGATGATATCTTTGCGGACGTCCTTAATGTTAAGGAGTTCTTTATAAACCTTATTAAAAAATGAGAATACTTGTGTGAGATATCCGGTTTTGTTTATAATTTATTTTATTTAATCAATAACTTTGGGGAGAGATGATTATGAAATCAGTTCAAGCTGTAGAAGGTAAGAATAAGATGTTCGAAGAACTCTATCCTGTCCTTTATGCCGCAGAAAGTCCTATAACGGCCGGTTATGTCAGGCAGTCAATAATTGCTTCGGTATATGCTGATTCTTTGGTCCTGGGAGGATTGAGAGGGAAGAAAATCTTGGATTTAGGCTGTGGTTTCGGGACCACTACTATGGAAATTTCAAAGTTTTGTCCCGGATCAATCACGGCGATTGACAACTCAACAGCAATGATTGAGCTAATGAAGGTTGTGATGTTAGATGATTGCAATATCGATGAGTGGCTTCAGAAGAAAGGGGCAGATAAGATTCTGGGTGATCTCTATAAAGGCACGCTTGATTATCTAAATCAGCGCAGGGCCGATTACCGACAAGGTATTTTTGTGCGCGGAGGAGGAAGCCTAAACACATTAACATCCTCCGTATTGGATATTTCTAATTTTATCCTAAAAATTGGAAGATTCGATGTGGCTATTGCCAATAATATGTTGCATTGGCCGGTAAAACAACTTATCGAATCCAGTTCAGTTGATACGGAAACAGCTCTGAATAAGGTTATTTCAAGGATTGAACAGACTCTATTGCCGGGTGGAATCCTTATCATCACGGAGCCGAAAGATTTTATAACTTTTGACGATGATCGTTCGCGCGAAATTGATTCCGAAAAAAACACATCGACAAATCATCCTGTATTTAAAAGATTCCACGCGACCCTGAATCGGATCTTGGAAGATTGTTATGGTATAAAAAGAGCAGTCCCGTCCTCTACCGGACTTTTCAAGGTGAGCAAGCTAAGAGATTGTTTCGAATCTCAAGGTTTTGAGTATATCCAAATGAGTCAAAGAGAAAATTCCGATTATTCGGATCCAATTATCTGGTGTCAGGTAAGGGCGCAGATGTGGCTTGGAGAAGTAACCCTAAGCTTTGAAGAAAAAAACAAAATAATACAGGAGACTGTAGGGGAAGTTCGAAAAACTATCACAGGGAAGGAGGACCCGATAAGGACTCAGGACTTTTACATTTGCCTGAGGAAAAAATAAGGAAGTGAATAGTCCGTAGTTTAAAAATTATGTTGTTTAATAAACAAAATGGCATTTAGTGTGAAATACTAAATGCCATTTTTTATTTTTTGGTTAGAGAAGTCTCAGCAGAAGATCATCAATAGCCCTACAAGATCCTCCTATAAACTCAGGCCATTCATGTTTAGCCGGTTTTTCTTTGAGAAGGGCGGTCAATTTTTTTGTTATTTCTATCTTGCAATCTTGTGAAATATTATCTTTTGCCTCCGATAATATATCACAAAGCTCCTCCACAACACAGCATTGCTCACTTAAGACATCATAATCAATACTTTCATAGATAGCTCTACATGAGCCTTCTATGTGATCCAAAATAATAAGTTCCGTTGGCTTTTCCATCACAATCCTCCTTCTAACTTTAAAAGTACGATTTTAATTCAATCAAACCACATGGTCTTCTAGATACCTTTGAAGCAGGACAGTTAGAATTAACGCATTAGCAAAAATTAATTTTAATTGTCATATGAAAAAGAAATATCATCATTTGTCTTTTGAAGAGCGGTTTGTCATTGAAAAGTTGTATGGTGTCGGAGTGTTGATTCGAAATATCGCGGAGTTTTTGGGACGAAGTCCGAACACCGTCAGTTCCGAAATCAAAAGAAACAGCGTTAATGGAGTCTATGAGGCGGATAAAGCCAAACACAAAGCGTATGCCAAGAGGTGGAGAGCTAAGAAACAATGTCTTAAAGTGGCCATAAACAGTTTCCTGTGCCTATTCGTCGAAGAAAAACTGGAGAAGAAGTGGTCCCCGAAACAAATCAGCGGGTATTTAAAAAGAGAATACGGAATCATCTGCTCCGCCAAAGCCATATACAAGTTTGCTGAATCGAGAGGGTTGGATCACCTTCTCTTCTGGGGCTGGAACAACCATAAGGGCGGACGGAAGAGAGGGAGATGGAAGAGTGTTAAAGACGGAAGAATATACATAGATGAGAGGCCCGAAAGAGAAGAATCCGGACATTTTGAGATTGATTTTATCGTGTCCAAAGAAAGCAGATGGGTATTGCTCGTGGCGGTTGATCGGTTCACTAAGAGAACATGGGTACTCAAGTTGCCCAACAGAAAACGCGACACTGTCCGTGCCGCGTTTTCTAGGTTGTTCCATGGCGTTGATTTAAAGAGCATCGCCACGGACAACGATATTGCTTTCACCTGTTGGAGAGAATTGGAAGTTCTCATCAAGGTGCAGATATATTTTACACATCCTTACCATTCTTGGGAAAAGGGATTGGTGGAGAATACCAACAGATGGATTAGGTGTTTTGTGCCAAAGAGGAGAGATATCGGTACAGTCACAGAGGAAGAAATCAAAGAAATTCTTTCCTTTCTCAATGACCGGCCGAGAGAGGTTCCCGCTATAGTTCATAATAAAGTGTTGCCGTAATTTTCTGGATGTCTTGGCCGAATTTTATTGATTTTAAAACATTCGATTGCCGTGTTTCCTCTGCGTATCATACAATATCGTTTGCAATCTTCCAATTTCTTTTAACAGGGAGGCAGG
>JAGXAA010000089.1 GCA_018971765.1 Patescibacteria group bacterium | reverse complement strand
CCACAGTTAGCGAGCAGGGAAACTGGAAAGTGGTCGAACATTATATTGAAAACCAAGGAAAGACGATGGGTATTTCAAAACAGCTCTGCCTTCTTGCTTAAGGCCTGCCTCCTGTCATACCCCCTCGGCTTGCCGCGGGGTAATTGATTTATTATTTCTATTTTAAAAAAATAATATGAACGAAATAAAAAAAGACAAATTCGGACCGGAGTATGTGATTGAAATTTATGACCCGAAAATCGGAATGGAAGGATTTTTGGTCATTGACAATACGGCGCTCGGGCTTGGAAAAGGCGGCATCCGAATGACGCCGACCGTGACGAAAGAAGAAGTGTTTCGTCTGGCGAGAGTGATGACTTGGAAAAATTCTCTCGCCGGCATACCATTCGGCGGAGCCAAAGCGGGGATAATATGGCGCGGAGGAAGCGACGAACTTAAACGAGAATTTATAAGAAGTTTCGCCAGATCCATAAAGCCGTTTGTCCCCAAAAAATATATTCCAGGACCTGATATCAATACCACTGAGAAGGAAATGATGCTGATTGCCGAAGAAGTGGGAAATTGGAAAGGCGCTACCGGAAAGCCGGCCGATTATTGTCATAAAAATCAGAGAACCGGAAAGAAAATGTGCGGGCTTCCCCACGAGCTCGGTAGCACCGGCTTCGGCGTGGCGCACGCGACTGCCGCGGCAGTCGAAGCGGGAGGTTTTGATATCAAGAAAATGACCGCGGCGATTGACGGGTTCGGCAATGTCGGAGAATTCGCTTTTAAACATCTGCAAGAAATGGGAGCAAAAATAGTTGCCGTATCAGGAAGCCGCGGAGGAGTGTATTATAAAAATGGGCTGGATTTAAAGAAGTTGCTGAAATTAAAATCTCAAGGCAAGCCGATTACCGAATATTCTCACGGGGAAAAAATTGCTCATAGCGATATATTTGAGTTGCCGGTTGATATTCTTATCCCGGCATCAGTTACGGATGTAATAAACGAAAAAAATAAAGACAAAATCAAAGCGAAAATAATAGTAGAGGGAGCCAATATTCCGATGAAAGAAAATATTGAAAATGAATTATTCCAAAAAGGAATCATCATAGTTCCTGATTTCGTTGCGAATGCCGGCGGAGTGATTTCTTCTTACGCCGAATACGAAGGATGCGATCCGAAGCAAATGTTCAAAATGGTGGAGAAGAAATTGCGCTGCTGCGCAAAAGCGATAATGGAAAAAAGTCTGGAGGGGAAAATAAATCCTCGCGAAACGGCCATGAAAATCGCGATTGAAAGAATCGAAAGGAAAATTAAATAAAAACGCGGCCGTATCATAATCACTACTTTGAATCGCGAAACTTGTCGAAGGCGCGTCTTTTTTAGGAGGTTTCGAGCGCGATGCGCGAGAACTTCAGGATTTTTCAAGCTTCGAAAAATCCATACCCTAAAAAGACGCGTTGAGAATGGGTTTCGCGATTCAAAGTCGCTATGGATTGAGGAACAAAAAAAATAATCAGCAAAAACCACCGTCTTCAAGACGGTGGTTTCCGCTTGAAAATTTTCAATATTCGCCAATCGCTACTGATCGGATCTTTCGTTGCCCGCGTCTTCAGAGGCGGAAATCTTTCCGCCGCAAGCTTTCGAAGCTTTTTCAGACTTTAACCATGCGGAATTTCTGGCAATCCTCCAATC
>JAGXAA010000037.1 GCA_018971765.1 Patescibacteria group bacterium | reverse complement strand
ATAAAATTCGATTGGTTTGAAAAGATTTCTTATGTTTCTTTATTCGCCGCCGTTTTCTTATTGCCTCTGTTTTTCATACCTTCTCAATTTGTCATTTTCGAATTCAGCAAAATTTTAATCATAGTTTTGGGTGTTTTAATGTCTTTGATTTTTTGGAGTTTGTCCGGCATTAAGAAAGGAAAATTGGAATTTCCCGCAACTCTTTTATCTTCAAGCGCGCTCTTCGCAATTTTCATTTATTTCTTGTCAGCGCTATTTTCCGGAAATAAAATAAATTCGCTGATCGGGCAGGGTTTTGAATTGGGAACTTTCGGTCTGGTTTTCGTTGGATTTGCGCTTATGCTTCTCACCTCATCTATATTCAGGACGAAAGACAAAATATTTTATTCTTATATGGCTTTGTTCGTTTCGTCTCTCGTCGTATTTTTATTCCAAACAATGAGGCTTTTCTTGGGCGCCGATTTTTTGTCTCTCGGAATTTTCAAAGACCTCGCTTCCAATTTTGTGGGGAAATGGAACGATCTTGGCATTTATTTCGGACTTGTCGTTCTGCTTTCCGTCGCCACGACACATTCCATAAAGCTTAACAAGCTTATGAAGTTTTCTCTTTACTTTATGTCCATAGTTTCGCTTTTCTTCATATCTTTGATTAATTTTCAAGTCATCTGGATTACGATCGGTTCGTTCGCTCTTGTCTTCTTTATTTATTCAATATTCTCAAGAAGAAAGAGCGGAGCGGTTATCGCGGAAAATTATCCGAGCGGTCGCAAAAAAATCCCTTATTTTATCTTATTCATTTTTATAATATCCGCGGTATTTATCGTTGACGGTTTCAGAAGCAACCGTATTATCGGGAATTCTATTGCCGGTTATTTTAAAATTTCGCAAATCGAAGTAAGGCCTTCTTTTCAAGGAACTTCCGAAGTCCTAAAAGCAAGCTTTAAAGAAAATCCCGTTTTGGGTTTGGGGCCTAACAATTTCTCAAACAGCTGGCTTCTCTTCAAGCCCGACGGCATCAACAACACGATTTTCTGGAATTTCGATTTTAGTTACGGATTCAGCCTCATTCTCACTTTCATAACCGCTACGGGAATTTTGGGGATGATTTCGTGGATTCTTTTTTTCGGATTGTTTCTTTATGCGGGATTCAAATATGTCTTTGCTAAAATCAGCGATCCGTTTTCCCGCTATCTGACGGTTTCTTCATTTTTGGCAAGTCTATATTTGTGGGTGTTCAGCGTCTTATATGTTCCAAGCGGCGCCATATTTTTCCTATCCTTCTTCTTTACGGGACTCTTCATCAGCTCTCTTGTCAATGGGAATTTGATAGCGGTGAAAAATTTTGATTATCAAGGCAATCCGCGTCGAACCTTTATCTCTGCGCCTATTTTAATCCTCGTCATTATATGTTCGATAACAGGAAGTTATATTTATCTTCAGAGGTTCATCTCCAATGTTTATTTTCAGAAATCGCTGAACTCGCTTAATGTCCTCGGCAATCTTGATGATGCCGAAAGATACGCGACGAGCGCTCTGTCCTTCGCAAAAATAGACTCTTATTACAGATTGTTGTCCGACATTTATCTTGCCCGATTAAGCTCGCTGTCTATGCAAAAAGATATTCCAAAAGAAACTTTCAGCAGCCAATTTCAATCGATATTTCAAAGCGCGCTAAAAAATGCCAAAGCCGCCATAGTTTACGACAATGCGAATTATCAGAATTATCTTTCAGCCGGACGGGTGTATGAGACCGTCTTGCCAGCAGAAGGAGCTTATGGCCAAGCTTTGGAAAATTACAACAAAGCTCTGATTTTGAATCCAAAAAGCCCCGCCGTAAATTTTATTCTTGCCAGACTTGAGTTTTCCAATAAAAACAATGCCAAGGCGATAGAATATATAGTTAAATCCATTCAGTTGAAAAATAATTATACGGACGCGCTATTTCTTCTGGCTCAAATTGAAATCGCGGAAGGCAATATAAAAAATGCCATCAAGCTCGTCGAAGCCGGTTCGGCTTTGGCCTCCGATAATCCCGCCGTGTTTTTCCAATTGGGCGTCCTCAAATACAGCGACAAAGAAAAAGATTATAAAGGCGCGGCGGAAGCTTTTGAGAAAGCGGCGACGCTTGACCCGTCGTATTCAAATGCCCGCTATTTCCTCGGCTTAAGCTATTACAATCTGGGAAGGACGAACGACGCCATAAAGCAATTCGAATCGGTCCAATCTCTCAATCCAGACAATAAAGAAGTCGAGCTTATCTTGAATAATCTGAGAGGAGGAAAGGCTCCGTTCGCGAACGTCAAACCGCCGATCGACAACAATCCTGAAAAAAGAAAGACATTACCGATCAAAGAAGGCGCGCCAAAAGCGATAAAAAAGAAATAATCGACAATTTAAACTTTCCCAAGAAAATGGTAAAAAAGGCGCTAAGAATCTTTCACAGGGAGATAAAAGGTCTCCACGAGGCGGCGTATCTGCTGGCTTTTTTCGCCATACTGTCTCAGCTTATCGCCTTGGCGAGAGACAGATTGTTGGCGTATTCATTTGGCGCAGGAGGGTCTCTTGACCTTTACTACGCCGCTTTTGAACTTCCCGATTTTATCTTTATCACGGTGGCGTCCATTGTTTCCATCTCCGTCCTCGTCCCATTCTTGATTGAGAAATTGGAGATCGGCAAGGATGAAGGCAAGAAATTTATAGACAACATTTTCTCCTTTTTTTTCATTCTTATAATCGGCATCAGCATCATCGCGTATTTCTTGATGCCTTATCTCGCCGCGGCCATTTTTCCAAAATTTGCCGAGGCAAGCGTCAATCCGGATTTTATTCCGATGGCGCGCATCTTGCTCTTATCGCCGATAATGTTGGGCATTTCAAATTTTCTCGCGAGCATAACGCAAGTTTACAGAAGATTTTTGATCTACGCCATAAGCCCTCTCTTGTATAATCTCGGAATCATTATCGGCATTGTTTTTTTCTATCCGATATTCGGATTGAAGGGGCTTGTCTTCGGCGTAGTTCTTGGGACAATATTCCATTTCTCCATCCAAATGCCGTTCGTGTGGAAACAAGGTTTAGTCCCGCGATTTTCTTTCAAGATTGATTTCGCGAATATAGGGAAAGTCGTGTTTTTGTCAATCCCGAGAACGATCACTCTGGGCATAAGCCAAATCGCTTTGATTTTTCTGGTATCTTTCGCTTCAAGAATGAGCGAAGGTTCCGTTTCCGTTTTTAATTTCTCGATGAATTTGCAAACGGTTCCTCTTTCAATAATCGGCGTGAGTTATTCCATCGCGGCGTTTCCCACTTTGTCTCGCCTATTCTCGTCAGGACAGAAAGACAAATTTCTGGAACAAATAATCACCTCGTCAAGGCACATCATATTTTGGTCAATTCCGATAAGCGCGCTTTTCATCATCTTGCGCGCTCAGATAGTGAGGACAATTCTCGGAGCGGGAAAATTCAGCTGGGAAGATACTCGACTCACCGCGGCGTCTCTCGCATTATTCACAATTTCAATAATCGCCCAAAGCTTGTTGCTTTTATTCATAAGAGGCTATTACGCCATGGGCAACACGAAAAAGCCCCTTTACGCGGGACTGTTTTCAGGCGCGCTCATAGTCTTATTCTCATACGGCTTAATAAAAATATTCAACGGTTTTCCGATGCTTCAATATTTTATAGAATCACTGCTTAGGGTCGGCGGGATTCCCGGAACCGTCGCGCTTATGCTTCCGCTCGGATACTCGCTGGCGCTGACAGTCAATTGCGCGATTCTCGCGCTGAATCTCCACAAGGATTTCCCAGGTTACATTAAGGCGATTAGCGCCACTCTGTTCCAAAGTTTCAGCGCTTCAATCATAATGGGTTTCGTCTCTTATCTTTGTCTTAATATTTTAGACAAAGTATTCAATATAAATAAATTATGGGGCATATTTTCCCAAGGATTGATTTCGGGATTGGTTGGGTTGCTTGTCTTTATCCTGATTCTCAAGCTTTTGAAAAATCGCGAGCTGAATGAAATATGGAAAACATTGCACAAGAAAATCTGGAAAGCCCAACCCATCGCCCCCGATGTGCCGAATTTGTGAAGATCGCGAATTGCGGAACGGAAAAATTTAAGTCCTCGGGTCGCAAAAACTCTTTGTGTTTTTTAAGGCGTTTTTGCTCAACCGGACTGTAAATTTTTCCGTTCCGCAATTCAAAGCACTTAGTGAATTTTTTGTCTTTTGTTGATTTTTTGTTAAGCTACTGTCTATGAGAATAGAAAACATCCGCAATTTTTCCATTATCGCCCACATTGACCACGGCAAATCCACTTTGGCGGACAGAATGCTGGAAATCACTCACACGATTGAGAAAAGAAAAATGCAGGAGCAAGTTTTGGACAGTATGGAGCTTGAGAGAGAGCGGGGAATCACAATCAAGATGCAACCCGTTCGGATGGTCTATAATCTTCCATCTTCTTCCTACAACCTGCAACCTACAACCTACAATTTGAATTTAATCGACACTCCCGGACACATTGATTTTTCGTATGAAGTTTCGCGGGCGCTTAAAGCGGTTGAGGGGTGCGTTTTGCTGGTTGACGCCACTCAGGGCGTGCAGGCGCAGACTTTGACCACTCTCAACATGGCAAGAGATCTGGGGCTTGCGATTATTCCCGTCGTAAGCAAGATTGATTCCCCGTTGGCCAGGATCGCCGAAGTCAAGAATGAAATAGCGTCCTTGCTCGGTCTTCTCCCCGACGAAATCCTCGGCGTGTCCGGAAAGACCGGCGAAGGGGTGGAGAATCTTCTTGAAGAAATTGTGAAAAAAGTGCCGCATCCCGTTTCCGAATTAAGCGGAAATAATGTTTTCCGCTCGCTTGTTTTTGATTTTCAATATTCAAACCACCGCGGAGTCATTGTCTATGTAAGAGTTATGAACGGAGAAGTCAGAAAAAACGCGCCTTTGGCGTTTAAAGTTGCCGATAAGACCTTCACGGCGCTTGAGGTAGGAATCTTTTCGCCCAACGAAGTGCCGGTAGAGTCCCTTTCAGACGGAGAAATCGGATATATCGTGACGGGAATAAAAGAGCCCGGTGTGGCATCGGTCGGAGACACGGTTTCATTCGGCAAGGACAATTTAGAACCTCTTCACGGCTATATGAGTCCGGCTCCAGTCGTTTGGGCATCCATTTATCCGGAGAGTCAAGACGATTTTACCGTCTTCAAGCAAGCGCTCGGACGGCTCAAGCTCTCGGATTCATCTTTCACTTTTGAAGAAGAGTCATCCGGCTCGCTCGGCCGAGGTTTTAGATGCGGATTCCTCGGTATGCTCCATTTGGAAATTATCACCGAGAGGTTGCGCCGCGAATTTAACTTGAATCTTATCGTGACGATTCCAAGCATCACTTATGAAATATTGCGCCGAAACGGTAAAATGGAAATCATATATTCACCGTCGCTTTTTCCGGATGACAACACTGTGGAAAAAGTTTTTGAGCCTTGGGTAAAAGTAAAAATAATAACTCCGTCGCAATACCTCGGAGCTATTATGCAGAAACTTTTTGAACATGATGCAATTGTGGGCGAGGCGGAAACTTTTGGAGACAATCGAGCGTCGGTAAGCGTCAATATGCCCCTTCGAGAGCTTATGAGAAATTTTTTCGACGAGTTGAAAAGCGTATCTTCCGGATACGCGTCAATCTCTTATGAAATGGGAGAGATGAAAGAAGCCGATGTCGTCAGGTTGGACATCTTGGTCGCCGACGAACCGGTGCAGGCGTTTTCCAAAGTGGTATCGCGAAAGAGGATAGAAGAAGAAGCGGAATCGTCCGTCGAAAAACTCCATAATATTTTGCCGCGGCAGATGTTCACGACAAAGATTCAGGGCAAAGCGCTTGGCAGAATAATTTCATCGCGGACGATTACCGCGATGAAGAAGAATGTGACGGCCCATATGTACGGAGGAGACATTACCAGAAAAATGAAATTGCGAGAAAAGCAGAAGAAGGGCAAGAAAAAAATGAAAGAAATCGGAAAAGTGAACATTCCTCAAGAGGTTTTTCTCAAGATGATGAAATCGGAATGATTGGATTGTTGGGTGCCGAATGTTCAACGCAACGGTGGAGCAGACTGAACTTGCAACGAAAAATTTCGCCAAATTGACAAATCTTATTAAAAAAGCGAAGCGGCGGAGAATATAATCATACTCAACACGATTAGCCCGCTTATGGATATCCAAACAATGTTGATGATTTTTTTATTTCTTTTATGGAAGAGCATTTTGAAAAATTTTGAAATTTATAAAATTGATACAATAAATATATATTATTGTTATAATAAAACAAGCATCATTACCCCCTTGAAACGACGCCCGTTCGCCAAGTTTCGTAATTCAAAGAGAACTTAATATTTATGCTTGAATTTCAAGAAAAAAAGAGATTGAGAAATATTTTGTATTCCAAAGTGACGCTTTTTGCTATTTTTATCCTTTTAATATTTGTTGCCAGAGCGACTATCAGCGTATATTATAAGCAGAAGGCAAGCGGAGAAAATCTGGCGAAAGTCAAAGAAGAAGCCGCCGGTCTGGAAAAGAGAAAAAAAACGCTCGTTTCTGAAATTGACCGCCTCAGCACAGACAAGGGGGCCGAAGAAGAAATACGGAAAAAGTTTTTGGTCGGAAAGGCCGGCGAGCAAGTCATCGTCATTGTGGACGATGACAAAATAAACAAAGATGAGACCGTAGGAAATATTGGCAAAAAAAGTTTTTTCTCAAAATTTTTGGATTTTTTCAGATAAAGTTCAAAATAATTTTGCGAGTGTAGTATAGTGGCAGTACATATGCTTCCCAAGCATGGGGCGCGGGTCCGATTCCCGCCACTCGCACATAACATTAAATTCAAATCAATGACGGCAAAAATGATTTTACTGGCCGGTTGTTTTTTAGAAAACTGCTTTTGTTCGATGCGAGGCGCCAAAAACGGAGAGTGTTTTCTCTGTTTTTATAATTCTATGCTATAATTTTTCTTATTAATAATTATGAATTCCGAAATACAAAAATTTAGGTCCTCGGGTCGCAAAATCTCTTTGTTTCTTAAATGTTTTTGCTCAATAGACCTGTAAATTTTTCCGTTTCGTAATTCAAAGTAACAATTAATTTGAAAATAATATGAAAAAAGTGCAAATTTACAGTACACCATCTTGTTCTTATTGCCATATGGCAAAAGATTTCTTCAAAAAAAATAATGTAAGTTATGAAGATTTTGATGTGGCCGTCAATATGGAAAAGAGAAAAGAAATGGTGGAGAAAAGCGGGCAGATGGGCGTACCGGTTATTTTAATTAATGACGAGCTCATAGTTGGCTTTGATAAAGCGAAGATTTCAAGACTGCTTGGGATTAAATAATCCCGATTTTCAAAAGCTGTTCAATAGTATTGGATAATTAAATTCGTTCTTGTTTGATATCGATGTTCTTTTGACTTATAATTAATTTATTCATTTTTATGAATAAATTATCTCAAAACAAAATAAGTGAAATTAAGAGACTCGGAGAAGTGGGTTGAAGTTTGCCAGAAATAAAAAGCAAAGTCGGTGTCGGATATGGAACGGTCTATAGATATATAAAAAATGTTCTGATATTGCCTAAATACAAAAAAGAATGGCTTGGTAAAAGAGGTGGTCCATAAAGAGGAAAAAGATATTAGAAGAAAAAGCCAAAAAAGAAGCAAGGCGAGTAATAGTTTCATTGTCAAAAAAAGAAAAAATCGTTTTTATGTCCGCATTATATTGGAGTGAAGGTAATAAAAAAGATTTTAACCTGATCAATAGTGACCCCGACTTGATTAAGGTTTTTGTGAAAGGGTTGAGAGGTTTATTTGGAGTATCACCAGATAGATTTAGAATAAGCATAAGAATATATGAGGACCTTGATAAGGTTAAATGCTTGAATTTTTGGTCAAGAATAACAAAAGTTCCAGTTCAAAAATTTGTCAGCGTAAATGTATTGAAAGGAAAAAAGAAAGGAAAATTAGATAATGGAATGTGTAGGGTAAGAGTGGAAAAAGCTGGAAGTCTGCTAAAATATATGTTAGCAATAAGAGACGAAGTGATTCGTAATTTTTAGCCCTCATAGTTCAATGGATAGAACGGAGGCGTCCTAAGCTTTTGATGTAGGTTCGATTCCTACTGAGGGCATTGATAATTAGAAATTTTTTGGCAAAAGCACCCTTAGCTCAGCTGGTTAGAGCGTGCGATTCACATTCGCAAGGTCGCAGGTCCGATTCCTGCAGGGTGCACCAAAATCTGACTTTCGGAAAATTGACCGACTTTTTGATTGGCCGCGCGAAGCGCGTCCCAAGCATTTCCCCCCGACAAATCCTCTCCGCTCGGCGCGCGCAGGCGCGCCTCGCGGTTGGCCAAGACGAGGTTCGCCTCCCATGCGATTTTAATTCTGTCTCGGATTTGCTTTGCCCAATAATAAAAAGTATATGAGCATGAACAACAACAAATATTTTCTCTACGCCCGCAAGTCCACCGATGTGGAGGACAAGCAGGTGTTATCTATCGAAGCGCAGATCACAGAATTGCGCGCCTTTGCCAAGCAAGAGGGTTTGCAGATCGCCGAGGAGTTTATTGAAAAGCAATCTGCCAAAATTACGGGTCGTCCGATTTTCAACAAAATGATTTCGCGCATAGAACACGGCGATGCAAACGGAATTCTTGCTTGGCATCCTTTATGTTAACACTGTAAGTTGTGGATAACCTCTTTTGTATTTTGAGGCGCGCCGAAAAAGAACTTTTTGTCAAAGAACTGGCGCGTTTCTTTTTTTGTTTTGCCTTTAAGCGTGTCT
>JAGXAA010000088.1 GCA_018971765.1 Patescibacteria group bacterium | reverse complement strand
AGGCGCGCTGATTGTCCGCTTGTCTTCTTCCGATAATTTCTTGCCCTCCATCACTGCCATAATAGCCGTCGCCACCATATGCTTGCAAAGCGTATCTTCCCGCCCAAGATAACAATCGCAATCTCCCTCGTTATAACGGCGCGCCGAGACAAAAACATGATACGGACTGCCTCCTTGCACAATCGCGGAAAAGCCGCCAACCTCGGTTTTAAATTTAGTCACCTTCCCCGCCTCGCACAAACCGACCGCTCTATCAAATGTCGGCCTGTCCGTGGAAAACTTTATTTTTTCCAAATCGTATAATGGAATCATAAATTATTATTTTTCTGTTTTTCAATCCTCTCCCGTATTACTGCCATGCATTTTTCTCTTCTTGGTTTATCATTGGTTCCCCAAGATATTTTGTGGCGCCATAATTGGCATTTTTGTTTTCTTAATAAAATTGTTGAAAGTATTTCTGCCGCTTGCTCTTGCGACATCGATTTTTTGCAAATCTTTTTCCATTAAGAAAAGATATTCTTTGTGCGCGTCGTTTGAATTAAGCCACTTATTCGTCCAGCTCATACTGGCCATAATATTTTTCTTATAATAAACTACCCCGCAGCAGAGCTGACGGGGTATTTCGTGCCTTCGTTCTTTCATTGGAATAATGACAGAGTTTGGTGATATATTTGAGTATAGTTTTTAATACTTTGTTTTTTGATGTAGTTTTCAAGCATAGCAAGATTGCCATATTGACCAACAGTGTTGATATAGTAGCCGTCAGTCCAAAACTGGCGTCCCCACAGAAAGGTTTTCACCTCTGGATGTGCTTCAAACATTTTCTTGGCAGTAATGCTTTTGATTGTCTTAACCATTCCTGAAATCCAAATGTTTGGAATTGTTTGGATGAGAAAATGGGCATGATCTTCATCCACACCAATTTCTAAAAACATGTATTCATAGCGAATACCCAATTCCAAACATATTGATTTCAGGGTTTTCTGGTTTTCTTCGGTGAAAACCTTTCTTCGGTACTTCACTGGGCAAACCAGATGGAAGACGAGCAAATTTTTGTTATGAGATTTGATTAAGTGCTCTGCCATACAGAGTATGGTACAGCATTTCACCCTCGCACGCTCGCAGCAGAGCTGCGAGGTAAGTTATGAATCTATAAAAATCATCTTGCCGGAATTATCGTTCCTGTTCCGTTGCACGGCAAAAACAAAACGCTTCCGGTAGGCACTTTTTGGGCGATAGTAAAGCAATCGAAAATACCGAAAGAAAAATTTTCAAAACGCAATTAGTCTATTTTAATGACAATGACGATAGCGTTTCAAACAAAAAATATAAGCAAACATTTTGACGGGGTGAGGGCGGTTGATGGATTGTCTGTGGAGATAGAAAAGGGGAAGATCACGGGAATTATCGGACCTAACGGCTCCGGCAAGACGACGCTTATGAATATGTTAAGCGGGATGATTGACTTTGACGGCGGAGCGGTCGTTTTAAATGACACACTGAAGCTGTCCAAGATTAAACCCTACAATATTTTCGCTTATGGAATCACTCGTACTTTCCAAGAAACGAGTCTTTTTAACCAAATGACGGTTTTGGATAATATCCTTGTTGTTTTGACCGAAAGAAATGTTTTTAGTTCGCTTTTTGAAAAGCACAATAAATATCATCTGGGCAAAGCGAAGGACGCACTGGAAAAAGTAAGCCTTTGGGAAAAGAGAAACGAGTTG
>JAGXAA010000087.1 GCA_018971765.1 Patescibacteria group bacterium | reverse complement strand
GACATTTCCATTGAAGACGCCAGCTTGCCGTCTCCAAGAATTTTTTCCAGTTTCAACAATGCCTCTTGTTCAAAAACAGCGTCCTTGTCCCCTTTTTTAACTTCTTTATTCAAATTGGCAATTCTTTTGGTTACAGTCTGCAAGTCGGCGAGAATGAGCTCCAAATTTATCACCTCGATGTCTTTAAGGGGGTCGATTTTTCCGTCAATGTGAACAATGTCACTGTCTTCAAAAATTCTCACGACTTCGGCAATAGCGTCCACTTCCCGAATATTGGACAGAAATTTATTGCCCAAACCCTCTCCTTCCGACGCGCCCTTGACGAGTCCGGCGATATCCACGAACTCAATCGCCGCCGGTATCATTTTCGCGGATTTTGAAAATTCAGTGAGCTTTTCCAACCTTTCATCCGGCACGGCAACCACGCCCACCGAAGGATCAATGGTGCAAAAAGGATAATTCTGCGCCGGCACCGACTTCTTCGTCAGCGCGTTAAACAGCGTGGACTTTCCAACGTTTGGCAGTCCGACGATTCCAATTGATAATGACATAAAGTTTAATTTAGCAGTTTATTTGCCAAATGGAAAGGTTTTTTATTAATTGCTTGACTTCGTTAATTGACTATGTTAATCTATTTTTAGATTAAGCTCATTGTGAGCAAGATAAAATCAAATTTTTTTAGAAAGGAGAGTAAGTGAAATGAAATATTTGGTGAGAGATATTGAGTTGAGGACACTGAAAGACATATTAAAATTGATGGAAAAAGGAATTCCGGAGAAAGACGATTTCATTAACGACTTCTTCTTGTGTTTGAAAAAAAGGGTCGGGGAAAAAAGATCAAACTCAGTAACTGCGGCTGATTTTGAGGTAATTGCTAATCAAGCAGCGGATGATCTTGGGGATTTTGATAATGTCCCCGAGGTCTATGATCATTTCACGAGGGCGGTCGTGAAAAACATGGTACCTTCATTCGTTGATTGCGTCTTCTCAATAAACGAAGAGTTTCTTTTTTTTCAAAATGCATCTTTAGTATAATTTTTATTGATGGCGATTTAGTTTTCCTTGTTGGAAAACTAAATCGCTTTTTTGTTTCCGAATGACCATGAATTGCGAAACGCAAAAATTTAAGTCCTCGATCTCACAGAATAATTTAAGCATCAATTTTTTAAAAGAACCGAACTCCGATCGCCAACACCGCGGTCGTCGTCAAAAAAAGACGAGCAAATCAATAGTGAGCGAAAAGTCATTTGATTTGTTTGGCAATCGGAGAGTATTGCTTTCCTAACTCAAAATCTTTGTCGGAGATAACCATAATCCACTTTTTGTATCGATGACTGCCTTGCGAGCCGCGCCAACGCGGCAAAAATTCTTTCTTTGCCATCTTAAAATTTTTGCCGTTCCACGGGTCATTTAAAATAATTTCGCCTTTTTCAAAACCGACAACGACGGCATAATGTCCCTCTTCCCCTTGAGGTTCGGTAAAATGAATTATCACGGGCAATCCTTCGGTTAGGAAACTTTTAATTTCGTTCCACGACGAGTCGTTGTTCACGTAACAGTAAAATCCCTCTCTGCGCGCCGTTTCAATCATCGCATTATGCTTAGTTCCAACATCGCGATCAGTATGAGCTTCTTCAGACAGCGACTTCTCGCTTTTGAAGTCTCCGAGAAACGATAAAACCATCTGAAGAGAGGCCGGACCGCAGGTGTAATCCATATCTTGCTTGTAAAATGGTATTTTTAATTTCATTTTATTTTTGTTCTG